>JADFNE010000013.1 GCA_022563535.1 Myxococcales bacterium | reverse complement strand
ACCCCGCGGGCTAAAATCCGCCGCCGGGTTTCTCCGACCCGTAAATTTTTCGCTGATGTAGCTCAGTTGGTAGAGCAGCTCACTCGTAATGAGCAGGTCGTCCGTTCAAATCGGATCATCAGCTCCACATTAATCGCGTACTTGCAGAGGCCGGCGTCACAGCGCCGGCCTCTGTCTTACGCGATTCATACGGCCGAGATATCGACCTGCCGTTCCCACCCAGACCGGCTCCGGCAGACAGCAATTGTGGGAAAGTCCTCGCAACACAACCAAGCCCCGCGAATCCGGCGAAACCAGGCAATCAAGCCGCCCCAGAGCAAGATGGGGAGGATGACGAAGGTTGCGAGCAGTAAGTTTTCCATCAGACCCCTTCTGCTGAAAACTAGAACGGAGAGCGCGGATTTCCCACCGGGCCTTCAAGGCCCGAGAGATCTCCCCGCAAGAGCCGATCGGCCTGCTGCTCACCGTACTGGCATAGCGCAACGCCGCCTCTCGCCTCTCGCATGCAGTTGCGAACCGATTTCTCGAACTCCGCTTCGCCCCCGAACATCAGATCGATGCTGTTCTTGGCTTCTATCTCGACCCTCGATCTGCAGGCTTCTTCGGTGCGGATCTGGTTCTGACAATGAGTCCAAGCGCTGCGTAGGGCCGGCTCGCTAAACGGTGCACCATGGTAGTAGTAGCTCGCAAATGCCCGCGAGAGTCGCCACGCGGCGTCAGGCGTCGAGTTCTCTCCGCTTACGAGAGTACCGACCTCATAGAGAATCCGAAGATCTTCCAGCGTCTGTTCAGGGTCTTCCAAATCCTCGATGTTGGCGCGAAGCCAGACCAACGCATTTTGATAGGCGATCTTGAACTCCGGCGAGTCGGACGATTCCGTCATCCACCTGGCCACCATGGAGATCGCAAAGGGACGCATCTGATCGAGGGCCGCGTCGATCACAGCGAGTCGCTCTTCGTCGGAGAATTGCCCACCAACGTAATCCGAGTAGCGCTTCCACATCGAGTTTTTGGCGCCAATTCGAGCGGGCTCTCCAAATCCGGTAAAGGGAAGATACGCGTCTCCGCGCCGATAGAATGCTTTGCCGGCCATGTCGGCCAGAATAGGACGATAGAGGGTGTGGAGGGGCCCTTCGAGTCCTGCGGCATGGATGACACCGAACGGCACCAGCTCACGGATCATCAGCTTGGAAGGCAGGTCGATCCCCATCGACGCCAGCGGCCCTTTGTAGGGAGGCTTCCCGGCGCGTTCGAGCAGTCGATAGAAGTCCAGCGCAGGGCCGCTCTCCGAGAGGCCCAAGATGATCAGGTCTTTCGGTTGCGCACCCCAAACCGATACATGGTCGAATACCGAGGCATAGGTGCGGAGAATGAGATCCAGGGTTTCATCGTCGGTCTCGTAGCGATGAAACCATTGCGCGTAGACCCCTCCGGGCGCCAGGCGACTGCGCGCCAACTCGAGGAACTCTCGGCTGTAGAGCATCTCGACACCGACTACCCAGGGATTGCTGGGCTCGGACACGATGATGTCGAATTTCTTCTCGCTGCGGGTCAGGGCACGGTATGCGTCACCCTGATTCAGGTGAATCTTCGGGTTGCGCGAGGCATCGTAGTTGTAGCGATCGAAGAGCGGTGCCGAGCGAATGATGGCCGGGGAGATCTCGGCGACGACGACTTCCTCAACGCCATCGAGGGCGCCGAGGGTGCCGGCGGTCATCCCCGTCCCCCATCCGATTACGAATGCGCGCTTGTGTTCGTCCGCCATGATGGCCGGCAGAATTCCCAGAAGCGTCATCGTGACGTAATCACTCATCGTGTTGCCGTCGGATTTCCCGTTGACCCTGACGGTCAATGAGTTCTCTTTGTCGTTGTCGAAATTGATCTCCTGGATTGTGACCGTCGTGTTGGGCCCGTCCTCGTGGAAGCGTATCTTTACGTCTTCTGGGGATATGTAGCGGTCGACGAATAGCTGGTAGCCGTCGGCAGCGCCTGGGGGCATCATACTCTCGCGAAACAACCCCTGGCTAAGAAGCGTTCTGTACCAGGGCGGTTGAACCGAGAGGAAGAACAGGATGGGCAGGATCCCCACCGCGAGCACTGCACGCAGGCGGTATACGCGTATGGTCGTGATCGCTGCAGAGATGATCAGGGCCGCGAGTGCGAACCGATAGATATGATGCAGATCGAACCAGAAGAAGAGAGCGTAGCCGCCAATCAAGGCGCCCAGAAGCGACCCAACGGTGTTCCAACTGTAGAGGCGCCCGGCCAACGCCCCCAGCTCTCCGTACTCGCGCCTCAGGTGATGGAAGAGCAAGGGCAAGGTCATGCCCGACAAGAACACCGGAATACCGAGCACCGCAACGAGCAACGCGAAGCCCACGAAGTGATAGATGTAGAACGCAAGATTCGTGTTCTCAAAGGTCGAGCGCAGCAAGAAGACCCAATAGGGAGCTTGGGGGAGAAGGAAGTAGAGCCACCAGAGAACCATCACGAGTGCCCACATGACGACGACCAGGACACTCTTGGAAATCTGCGAAAGCCCCGAAACCGAGAGTCCCCCGATCGCGATGCAGAGCACGAATGCGGCGACGACCATCGAGAACGTGAACTGCGACGATCCGAAGGTCAGCCCGGCCAGGCGAATCAGCGTCGTCTCGAGGGTCATCATCGAGAAGCCAATCAAGAGGGCCACCAGCAGATAGAACGCGCCTCCGCTGATCTCCGCTCCGTCAGGGGCGGGTTCCGGATCAGCGGAGGCCTCCACCACATGGTTGCCCAGGCCCAAGCCCAGAGCGGCATAGCCGGCTCCGGCCAACAAGTTGATCACCCCCATCCTGACGACAGTTCCGTCCAGGCCAAAGAGCGGTACGACGTAGAACCCCGCCGCCAGTGCACCCACGAATGCTCCGACCGTATTGAGTCCATAGACGAAGGCATGGAACCGGGTGGCATCTTCGATGCTGCGTGAGAGAGCCTGGGTGAGGACGGGGATCGTGGCGCCCATCAGCACGGTGGGAGGGCCAATCAAGAGCGCAGCGAGGATGACGTCGCTCGCAAACCCGATCCCCGGATTGCCATGGGGAAGCATGTATGAAATAGAGAGTGCGCTGCGAAAGAGCCAGGGAAACGCCAATGCGTAGATCCCAATGCCGGCCTCGATCCCACCGTAAACGAGCAAGAGATTCGGAGACTTCCCGCGCGCAGCGGCCCGATCGATCAGCCGCTCGGTGACGGTCCCGAAGACCGAGTAGCCCAGGGACAGGCCTCCCAGGAAGATGCCCAGAACTGCGGCTGTCGCTTCGCTATGGGAGCCGAGCAGTGTCGCGAGATATTTCTGCCATGTGACTTGGTAGACCAGCCCAGTGAAACCGGTGAAGATCGCCAAAAAAAGTGCAGCGGCCCGCGTCACGCCTCATCCCCAATCTCGAAATCAGCCTCTGCCGACCGATAGCTCCTCGCACGATGGCACGATAGAGAGCCCCCTCCGCAGGGTAGTAAACGGCCTATGGACTCGCAAAGTTGCGCATCTGCTTGGCCGATCCAGGTTCTGTTCAAATCTCCGAATCTTGCTGACGAGCTACACCCCAGTGCTACCCGCTGGAACTTCTCAGAGGCAACCTGCCTCGCATGGACGATCGTCACGGCCGGGAACTTCCCGATCTTTCTTCGTCGGCGTTTGCCGCTGATCGGATCGCGGTAGTCGATTCGCCAGACGCCCTTGCCCGACGGGTGCAACACGATGCCGAGACCCTCGGTCTGACTGTCATGCCCCTCTGCGGGGTTGCCCTTGTTGGCCGCCTCGCTCTGGAGCTGGGAGATCTTCGAATTATTGAGTTTTGCTTTCATGATTTTAGTGCCCGATTAGTGCCAGCCGAGGGTGTATCCCGGGGGACTGGCGGAGTACCCACAGTGCGCTCTCCACTTGAGAGCATCAGGCATTCTTTAGTGTTTTCAATGGGGTGGAGACTGGCGGAGTACCGGGAGAGACTGGGGGCGACTGGGAGCGTAGAGGCGAAGTAGCCCTGTCAGCTCACTCGTAATGAGCAGGTCGTCCGTTCAAGTCGGATCATCAGCTCCAGCTTAAAGTTAGTACCGGCAAGTGGTTACAAGTCGTTGAACCTGTGGACGGGGCGACACCTACAACAATTGGTGTCGCCCCCTCTGCATTCCGGGGGCCCCATCCCGCTCGAAATTCCAAAATAGGTCGGGCTAGGGAGGATCGCGCGAGCGCGGTAGAGTCGGGGGTGCGATGAACCCTTGATTTTTTCGGGCAACAGATGACGCGGACCTTCGACTGCAGCTTCGGCGACAAGTTCAACAACATCTTCGAACTACAACTCATTTTGGCCCTGGTCTTGCTCGGCGCGGGCGCGTGTGCTGAGGGTGGTGGCGGCAGCGGTGACGCGGGCTGCGCCGGACTCGACTGCAAACTCGTTGCCCCGGATGGTGCGGCGGGCAACTTCTTTGGCGGTTCGGTGGCCCTCGATGCAAACGTGGTCACGATCGGAGCCGTCGGCCACGACGAGAATGGTTTTTCCTCCGGCTCGGCCTATGTCTACCGCTTCGATGGCGCGACATGGGTCGCGGAGCAGAGGCTCACGGCTTCCGATGGCGCGGCGGACGATTTCTTTGGCGCAGCGTTGGCGGTCGACGGCGACCTGATCGCGGTTGGCGCAAACATGGACGACGACCCCGCTGCTAATTCCGGCTCGGCCTATGTGTTCCGCTTCGATGGCTCGGCCTGGGTCGAAGAGGAAAAATTGACGACGCTCTCGGGCACTTCCGAAAATGACTTCTTTGGCAGTGCGGTGGCCGTCGAAGCAGACCTCGTCGACGGAGACGTCATCGCCGTAGCTGCCCCCGGAGAGAATTTCATTTTTGTTTCGGGCGTAGTCTATATGTACCGCTATGACGCAATGACAATGCTCTGGACCCAGGAACAGAGAATCGTGCCCATCGCCAGCATCAGTCGAAGTTTTGGCACCGCACTCAGCCTGGACGGAGGCGTGATCGCGATCGGAGACAACGGCTTCAACTCTTTCCAAACGAGTCCCGGCACCACGGGTTCTGTCGATATCTACCGCTTCGACTCAGGAACCTCGAACTGGGTTTTCGAACAAGCGCTCGTCGCCTCCGACGGCGCGGCAGACGACTTGTTCGGCGGATCCGTGTCGCTGAAGGGAAACGTGCTCGTGGTTGGAGCCGGGGGAAGCGACAGCGCTGGGCCCGAGTCCGGCTCGGCCTATGTCTACCGCTTCAATGGCACAACATGGGACCAAGAGGCAAAGTTGACGCCGGACGCTGGCGCTTCCGAGGATGACTTCTTCGGCGGATCGGTGTCTATTGGTACCAACTTGATTGTGGTCGGGGCGCAGAACGACGCAGGCAGCGCCTTCCGATCGGGCTCGGCCTACGTCTACCGCTACGACACGATGACGATGCTGTGGAGCCAGGATCGCAAACTCACTGCCGATGACGGAGCCGCGGGGAACAACTTTGGCGTCTCGGTAGCGGTCGACGGAGAAGTCACCGTGGTCGGAGCCCAATTCGACGACCCCAACGGTGAGCTGTCCGGCTCGGCCTACGTCATAGGCTTGTAACCATCACACATCCCAGTTACACGCCCGTTTCGATACGCGAGAGGGTTCAGAGTAGTTCCGCGAGCTTCTCTCCGATTTCTTCCGGAGTCACGGTCGGAGCGAACCGGGACAAGACTTCGCCGTCTTTTCCGACCAGAAACTTGCTGAAATTCCAGGCGATGTCTTCGTTGCCGTCGCCATCGGGATTCCCGGCCTTCAGGTATTGATAGAGTTCACACGCACCATCGCCGTTGACTTCGATTTTGGAAAACATCGGAAACGTCGCGCCGTATTTCGAGGTCGCAAACTCGAGGATCTCCGCATCGGTACCCGGTTCCTGCTCACCAAACTGATTGCATGGAAAGGCCAGAACCTGGAATCCCTTGGCCTTGTTCTCTTCGTGCAAGGTACGCAGACCTGCGTACTGAGGGGTAAGGCCTCACTGAGTCGCGACGTTGACCACCAGACAAATCTGGCCGGCGAAGTCCGAGAGATTGACCTTGTCTCCCGTGATGGAACTCATCGTAAAATCGTGCATGCTCGACATGGGTGTCCTCCGTAGCGAACCGATTGTTCGAGTCGTCAGGCCCGAAACGGGGTTTGACCGGGTTGCGCTTTACTGTAACACGAAACCCGTTGGAGCCCGTCAGTCGACAATCTAGTCGACAATCTCAACGTCGATCGCCGCCCCGCTCCCATCCCAGGCACCGAATGAACGCGTCGACGGTTTTTTGTAGCGCTCGCGGCGCAATCCTCTGGTGATGAGCCGGGTCAGCTCATAAGTCGTCCATCCGCAGCAAATCAGCCCCAAGAATTCTATCCACATGATGTTTGCTGGTAGAGCAAATCGCGTGCCGACCTGAATGCCTCCATCGTTGCTGTTTGTCCGGCACGGCCTTCTACCCGGGAGTGCACACTCCTTGCCCATCGCGACCCGGTGCACGATCTTCGCGATCGATTGGGATTGGGCAATCCAATTCCACTGAAATTGTCCATCTATGAAGGATATTGCGCAGCCAGGATTCTGCGCAGGCTGCTAGCTAGCCCACCCGGGCCCACGTATCGTATGGGACGGCGCCCGTCTTCAAGCGCTTCAAACCCCAATATCTGGAGATTCCATCATGAGCGAAACACTCTCGCTTGCCGAAAAATCCGCACGACAACTCACCAAAGCCGAAATGGGGATCACCGAGGGACTTCCCTTGGAGATCGCCGATGGAGGACCTGACGAAGTTCGCCGCGGGGTTCAGATGTTGATGGACATGGAAGCCATTCGACAGCTGAAGCACGCCTACTTCCGCTGTCTAGACACCGCCAACTTTGAAGAACTCGCCGATCTGTTCCACGACGACGTCTTGGTTCATTTCATAGGGGGCAGCTATGAATGGAAATTTCAGGGCAAAGACGACTACCTCAAAGCCGTTCGCGAAGCGTTCACCTGCGAAGCGGTGGGGCATCACAACGGACATCATCCAGAAATTCAGATGCTGAGCGAAACCGAAGCCACGGGGATCTGGTACCTGGCGGACAACATGTGGGTGATGAATTTCAACTTCTTCACCTGCGGGACTGCACTCTATTGGGATCGCTACCTCAAAGTAGATGGCCGCTGGGTCATCAAAGACACGCGGTACCGTCGGATCTACGAAATCAACCGCGTGCTCGACGAGCGTCCCCCCTTGTCGACACACCATCTCGCGGCCCATGGCACGAAATTGAACGGGGGCGCGTAAGCGAGTTGGTATGCCCCCGGTCGCGGATCGCGCCGAAAATCAGCCAATTTCGATGATCGAGTGAAATTCGAGAGATCGAGCTGCGGGCGCCGATTTTTTATTGAGCTTACGATGGGTAAAAGACCGCATAAAAAAATGCGATTGAATAGACATACGCCAGAATTCTGACGATCAATATTGTGTGATTTTTACTACATATCTAGCGAATTTGCCTGTAACGAGTGTCATTATCGTTGCCCCGCTTGCATTTAATCTGTTGAAATCGCCACCATTAGAGCGTGAAAACGATCCCCAACTATTTATGCGTCTTATTAGCTACGTGAATAATTGAACACTCACTCTCGGTCAGTCCGACATTATTTTCGCCCTTAGCAAATTTTCAGCGTATAAAAGCCTTTTCAAACCCCAAGAAATTCGCCAGCCTATGGCGCGAACATTCCGATCGCCAAACGACTGAGGATGGAACGGAAGGTCAGACGTTGAACGAGAACGCTGGATGTATCGACGCCTAGAAGGGTCAGGTCCGGTACAGGCATTAAAAGCTAAATCGTTATCCCAATGAGAACCCTTCCCCCAGCGTTTCGCGGAGAATGCTCTAGATAGAATAGTAGGTAGAAAACCCATATTCGGTGCTGGTCAGCCGGGCTCAGCAGCGTCGTGAGCCTCTCAGCAGAAACCGGGCAAGTTCGAGCGGATCACCGCTCTCCACAAATCCCCCCACAGCTCTGTAAGTCCGACCTCATGAAATTCATGAGGTCGTAGGTCCCAACCGGGTCCCAGCGCCTTGGTGCCCACTGGTTCGAATGTAAGCGTGCCATCCCAAAACATGTGTTTTGGGAGCCAACTCTAGGAGAACTGTAATGCGATCTTTTGGTACGACAGTGGCCGTCGCAATCGCCGGCCTGCTGTTCTTTACGCAATTCGCTCTGGCGTCTGAGGAGGAAGAGGGGAATGCGCTCTCTTCCATGCTCGAAAACACCTCGATCGATGGGTGGGTAGCTGCAAGCTACAACTACAACTTTGAGGGGTTTGACGGCAATCAGACCGGCGGCCAACCTTTGAGTGGGTACGAGAACACCAACTCGTTCCAGCTCGACCAGGCCTGGATCTCCATCGACAATGCGGCCACAGAAGACAGTCGCGGCGGTGCCCATCTCGACTATCAGTGGGGCACGATCGGAGGCGACCTCGATGGCAACCTGTTCTCAGCCTATGTCAGCTACCTGGCACCGGTTGGCGATGGCGTCAACCTCGACCTCGGTTTGCTGCCTACGATGATCGGCGCTGAGGTTCCACAGACCAATGCGAACTTCAACATTACTCGCGGCTTGGTGTGGGAAATTCAACCGGTGACCAACGTCGGTGCAGTATTCAGCACTGATTTCATGGGCTTTGGAGTCGCCCTCGGTATTTTGAATGACACAATTTCCGGAGCCGTAGCCGACAACAACAACGAGAAAGCTCTGACCGCTCAGATTTCGAAGAGTGGGGATGATTGGTCGGCAACCGGCACGATTGTCTGGGGCGACGAGGGCGGAGTCGACACTGGCTTCTACGATCTCGTGCTCACTTGCGACGGCATGGAGAGCGTTTCGGCGTGGTTCAACTACACCTTGGTCGATGCGGACGATATAGGACAGATCCACGGCATCGCACTAGCTGCGCGTATGGCGTTGAACGACGACATGGGCGTTGCGCTTCGCGGCGAAGTGAGGATTTTGGACCTGGACGGTTTTAGCAGTGACAGTTCATACTCGATCACGGCTACCGGCGACTACGCCCTGACCAGTCATTTGCAGGCCAAGGCTGAAATCCGGATCGACATCGACGCGGACGGGTTCAAAGGCAGCGACGGAACACCTGGAGACGAAGACGTCTCCGCGCTGATCTTGGCACAGTTGGTGTACACGTTCTAGATTCGATCGAAAGGTCGAGTATCAGCCGCTTTTGCTAGAGACGGTTGGTGCGCCTACAGACGGCGGGTCCACAGAGATGTGGATCCGCCGTCGGTCGTTTTGGCTCCGATTCAGTTTTTCGTCTCTCTGAATCACTTCCGGGCTAGGCTTCCCCCCATGCCAACTCTCAATCACAGTAATCGCACGGGCAGGGTCGATCGTTGAGCGAGGATCCGATCATCCTTGCCACCCGTCGGTGGGTCGACAAAATGGTCATCGGCCTGGGACTCTGTCCGTTTGCAGAGCCCTCGATCTCCCGCGCTGGCTTGCGCATGACGCTCTGCACGACCAGCGATCTCCAGGTCTTGTGCAAAGCCCTGATCGACAATCTGTTGTTCATGCAGTCCGACGAAGGACAGCAACTCGACAGCCTCCTGCTGATTCATCCCCATGCGCTAAATGATTTTGAGCAGTACAACAACTTTCTCGATCTCTGCGACCAGATCCTTGCAGATCTCTCCCTGGTCGGTGAGTTCCAAATTGCCAGCTTTCATCCGCAATACCGCTTCGAGGGCAACGCGGCGGACGACGTCGGCAATTACACCAACCGCTCACCGTATCCGATGCTGCACCTGCTCCGGGAATCCAGTGTTGCCCGGGCCGTGCAAGAGCATTCCGGAACGGAGTCGATTCCCGAGCACAACATCCGTCGTCTCGAGGCGCTGGGGAAAGAAGCGCTGGAGGCGATGCTGGCCGATTGCCGGAGAGCTCAACCCGACTAGAGTTGGACTCGGCCCGCGACTGCGTTGGAGTCCGTTTGGCGACCGAGTGGTTTTGCGTTGAGAATCACCCACTTCCGGGATATCGGTGGCAATTTCGCACGATCTCAACCGCCCAGAAGTGGTGTTTTTTTCTGGAGTTGAAGGCGAAGGTTGCCGATGAGTCGCGTACGAAATAAGGAGAGCTTGATGACTTCTGGCTGGAGATTCGCAGACCTCGGGAAGCTCGCGCTGAGCGCCACTGCGACGGTCGTCCTCGTGTTGGGACTACCGACCGCGTGTACATCGGGCGGCGGCGGCTCTGGCTGCGTGCAGTACGGCGTTGGTACGGACTACGATTTCACCGATTCCGTGACCGTAGGCTTCGATGACTCGTCTTCCGCGGGCGCCATCCTGACCGTCGCGATTGACACGGATACGGATACAGCCCTCGTCATTGCGCTGCGATTTCCGAACTCAGTCGTGAACCTCAGCCGAGCCTTCTCACCGACTTGCGATACCACGACCGCCATCGACAGCTACACCTACGGGGTAACGAACTCCGTCACGCTCGCGACGTCGACATCAAACCCGTACCTGACCGAGGCCCTGACCGACACCACCGGGATCCTCGGGATGGATCACACGATGAACGCCCTGTTGATCATCGACGACACTACCATGGCTGATGAAGATCGGTACTTTCTCGCGGTTTCGGGCTCCATCACCGCGGTTCGGGACGACCCGAGCGATCCTTCTGTGGTAATCGTGACCGGCGACCTCACCTTCGTGGAGATCGACGGCCTGAGTGTGACTGCGGACATCGAGGTCGGCGGCGCATTGCTGCGAATCGACGACATCAACTTCTCCGTGGATACCACCGTACAGCCAATGTAATCGGTCTCAGGGCACGCGGTTCCTATTCGAAAAATTCGAATGCCCGAGCACGCAGGATTGCTGCACTCTGGATTTCTTCTTCGGAGATGTGGATGCGGAATTGTCTTTCGCCCACCCGGACCACGTAGGGTCCCAGCACCTCGACTCGGTCTACGCGTTGCTTGAACTTTGATCGGGGGCGGCCCAGGGGATTCGCGTACGGCACCCTGATTTGCGCTCGCCCTTTTTCGTCGGCTCGATTTACAGCGCGATACATGAAGTGACGACCGGACGGGGTCTTCAGGGGCAATTCTGCTGTCATCAGGGCGTGGGGCTCGGTTTGCAATTCGATCGTGGCGCCGGGAACCAACTCGAACAACTTGTAGGGCGAAAGCGACTCCCGTTCGTCGCCAAAAAGATGCGACATCGAGAGACCTCGACCAGGTCCCTCCGTCACGAGCCGGAAACGTCCGAGTTGCGGCGACCCCGCGACCCCGTCGGCCCGATTGGAAAAGCTGCCATCGTTTTCGTGAAGTCGATGTGCCATGGAAAGCCCGGGCACAGAAATTGCGCTCGCGGCCGTCGCCACGTAACGCGTTGCAAGCCGCTGCATGATCGCAACGGCGCTTCGTTCGGTCTGGGCCGCCATGAACTCCCGCACCGCGGCAAAATTCTCTCGACCGATGTACGGACCGAAGGGGTCGGCGGGAGTCGCGCGCATCCCCGAATAGTGCAGTGCATGTCCCAAACCCACGTGGGCCAGCACGCCATACGCCGGGACATCGTCACCATCGGCTGCACAGTGTCCCGACGGGTCGCTCGAACGCCGCACCAGCTGCGCGAACCTCATCTGGCTTCCCGCCACCGACAGCAGAGCGCGATCGATCCCATCGAGTTCTCCGCGGATTCCGTGCCAGGCCAATCCGATCGCGGGGGCGTAGAATCCGGGCACTGTCGGCAAGAGCAAGGCCGCGCCCAACAACCCTGCAAGCAGCCCCTGGATTCCGGGGCGACCGACCCGCCGCGCCAACGCTTCTGCAGCCCAAAAGACCAGGATGGCAAAGCCCACGCATCCCACCGGCGCAAAGTCGTGCACGTAGCGCACTTGTCGAACGGCGAGAAAGCCGAACAGCACGCTCCAGCCCACGAGAAACTGCCCGGCATGACCCAGCCGCGCCGGATGCAGAAGGCGAAGGAACGCGATCGGTACCACCGGGATCAAGTAGACGAACCAACCCATGCGAAGATGTGCGATCGAAAGACTGAAGTCTCCGCCACCCCAAAAGATCGGAAGCTGCTCGACCACGGTCTCGGTATAGCCATCACTCGCCGCGAGAAACCCCAGAGCGGACTGCAAGCCGGCGAGTACCCCCGGCAGCATCAGACTCGCACCCGCGATCGGCAGTGCGAGCGAGAACAGGAACATCAAGCTCGACCGGCCGCTAGCAGGTAAGCGACGACCGAGAACCCACCCGTGGGCTGCGCAGAGAAGCGAGCAAGCTGCATAAATCAGAACGTGGAAGAACGAGAGTTCGACGCCGATGAAAGCGCTTGTGGCTCCGTGGGAGAGCGCGGCGACAATTGGCCAGGTCAACAGGGCCGTGGCACCGGTACTAATTGCGACGGCCAACATCAGCGGACGATTTCGTGTCCACGCGGCCGCCAACAACAGTGCGGCGTCACCGGGCAACAGGTAGAGAAGGCTGCCGTTCCAGGTCAGCAGCATCAGCAGACGCAGCAAGACGAGTCCCGCCATCACCCGAGTTAGCGGCCGTCGCAAGGCACCCAAGTCCAGCGCCTCGACGTAGAACAAAACCAGCCACGCACCCAAGAGGCCCGCGGGCGCGTGATGGTCGAAGTTGCCCAACTGTCCGTAATTGATGCAAATCGGCAGCAACCCGTACAGGGTCGCGGCCAGCAAGCCAACGCTCCGGGTCGCCATTCTGGCACCCAGGAGCGCGATCGGAATGACCGAAGCTGACGAAACCAGGACCGGGATCCAGGCGGCGACTCGCTCGAAGGTTGCGATGTCAGAAGCGATGCCTCGCGCGATCCCTGCAGTCACCCAATCGAGCAGAGGCGGATGGGGAATGCGAGCACCGTCTGGATAGTTGATGCACGGGTCGAAGAGCAGCAGGTCGGGAAACTGCAAAAAACTGAAGAGTGCGCGACGGGCGTGATAGAAGGCGTCGCCGACCGCAAAAACCACCTCGCCGTCGGGTAGCAATACGCGCTCGTAGTCGAGGCTGCGCGCCAGTACCGCCAACGCAAAGACGGCGAACAGGCAGAACCAATTTCGGGAGCTGAGCTTTGTGTCCTGCAGATCCGCGTTCATCCCCCGGAGAATAGCCCGAGACCGCCAATTCCGACCGGATTCCCGGGAGGTGCCCGTCTCCGGTTCCAACCCCTTGGCGGAGGGGGTTGAGATCTTCGGGCTCACGAATGCTAAACCCTGTGCGTGATTACCATCCTCGACTACGGAGCGGGCAATTTGCGCAGCGTCCAACGTGCTTGTCACGCCCTGGGCGAGGCATCGGTGGTGGTGCAGGATCCGGACGGTTTGCGCAGGGCAGAGCGCATCATCTTTCCCGGGATCGGCGCGGCGCCGGCCGCCATGGAAAACCTGTCGCGAATCGATTTGGTCGAAGCACTCACAGAAAGTGTCCACAAGGGAATCCCCACCCTGGGGATCTGCATCGGTGCCCAGGTGGCGCTCGCGCGATCCGAAGAGGGAGACACCCCCTGCCTCGGCCTGATTCCCGGTGTGACGCGGCTGTTTGATCTCAAAGACGCGGGCTTGAAGGTTCCCCACATCGGTTGGAATGAAGTTCGAACGATCAGGCCGCATCCTCTACTCGCGGGAATTGAACCGGGCGATGAGTTCTATTTCGTCCACTCCTACTTCCTCGAACCGAGCGAAACAGACGATTGCTACGCGGTTTCGGACTACGGCGGCGATTTCTGCTGTGCGATCGGTCGGGACAATTTCTTCGCGACCCAGTTCCATCCCGAAAAGAGCGGACGTTTCGGCCTCTCACTGCTCGAACGTTTTGCGAGTTGGGAGGGAGGCGTGTGTTGAGCAAACGCGTGGTTTCCTGCTTTGACGTGCGAGACGGCAAGTTGGTCAAGAGCATCAAATTCGTGAACACCAAGGAAATCGGAGAAGTTCTCGGTCGCGCCAGGGAATACTATGAGGACGGGCTCGATGAACTGGTGATGTACGACATCACCGCGTCGAGCGACGGGCGCAACATCATGCTCGAAACCGTCGAGGCGGTCGCGGCGGAAATCTTCATCCCGTTTTCGGTGGGTGGCGGGATCCGCTCGGTTGAAGACGCCACTTCGTTGCGTTGGGCTGGAGCCGAGAAGATCAACATCAACACCGCAGCGGTAGAGCGGCCCGAGTTGATTTCGGAGATCTCCGATGCGGTCGGCGCGCAGAGCACGATCCTCTCGATCGACGTTCTGCGGGTCTCGGACAACCAGTTTCCGTCGGGCTTCGAGATCGTCACCCACGGCGGGCGCAACCACACCGGAATCGACGCGCTCGCCTGGGTACGCCAGGGTGAACGTCTGGGGGCCGGCGAAATTGTGGTGAATTCGATCGACGCGGACGGCACGAAAGCTGGATACGACATCCAACTCACCCGGGCCGTGGCCAACGCGGTCAGCGTCCCGGTGATCGCCTCGGGCGGCGCCGGAAAGCCTGAGCACTTGTACGAGGTGCTGACGGAGGGTGGCGCCGATGCAGCCCTCGTCGCTTCGATGGTCCACT
Source organism: Myxococcales bacterium (assembly GCA_022563535.1). Classification (NCBI taxonomy): domain Bacteria; kingdom Pseudomonadati; phylum Myxococcota; class Myxococcia; order Myxococcales; species Myxococcales bacterium. The sequence goes on along the minus strand of JADFNE010000013.1, from coordinate 67,968 downwards.
ACGGCGAGTACAAGGTCAGCGAACTGAAGCAGTATCTGCACGATCGAGGCGTCAAGATTCGGATGAACTATTGATCTGAACAAATGAATTTATGATCGGTACAGATGAAAACCACCCTGCGGCCAAAAAAACGGGTTCCCAACGCTGACATCCGCGGGAAACACCTTACGATCTATTGTGCGCTGCGTCGCCGATTTATCTCGCGAAGGATTCTTTCACCATGGCAACCACCACCATGCGTCCCGGAGTCGTAACCGGAGAGCGGTACCGGGACTTCGTCGCCGCTGCCAAAGAAGGCGGCTACGCGATCCCCGCGGTCAACGTCACCAGCACTTCGACGCTCAATTCTGCGCTCGAAGCCGCCGCAAATACCAAGTCCGATATCATCATCCAGCTCAGCAACGGTGGTGCGCAGTTCTACGCGGGCAAGGGGATGCAAGACGAATTCACGGCCAAGGTGATTGGTGCCGTCTCTGCTGCGCGCCACATCCACTTGGTCGCCGAGCACTATGGCGTTTGCGTCGTGATCCACACCGACCACGCCAACCGAAAGTTGATCCCCTGGGTCGAGGCTCTGCTGACCCACGGAGAGGCGTTCTACAGCGAAACCGGCGGGCCGCTCTACAGCTCGCACATGCTCGATCTCTCGGCAGACGACATTGGTTTCAATCTCTCTGAGTGCCAACGATTGTTGGAACGGATGACAAAGATCGGCATGAGCATCGAGATTGAGCTGGGGGTAACGGGCGGCGAAGAAGACGGCGTCGGCTCGGACCTCGAGGAAGGTGCAGACAACTCGAAGCTCTACACCCAGCCGGAAGACGTGCTGCAGGCTTACGACCTGCTCGAACCCGTCGGCCACTTTTCCGTGGCGGCTTCGTTTGGAAATGTTCACGGGGTCTACAAGCCCGGCAACGTCAAGTTGCTTCCCGAGATTCTAAAGAACAGCCAGGCGCTCGTACACGAGAAGAAGGGAACGGCCGAAAACCCGCTCAATCTCGTTTTCCACGGTGGATCGGGCTCGGAGAAATCAAAGATCGCCGAGGCCGTCTCGTACGGTGTGTTCAAGATGAATATCGACACCGACACCCAGTTCGCGTTCTCGAAACCCTTGAAGCAGTACGTCGCCGAGAACACCAAAGCCTTCGAGAACCAAATTGATCCCGACGACGGCACTCCCTACAAGAAGTTTTACGATCCGCGCAAGTGGACTCGGGCGTGCGAAGAGAGCATGGCGCTGCGCCTGACCGAAGCCTTCGAAGATCTCGGCTCCCTGGGCAAATCCATCGCACGCGCCTGATTAGAGCTGACTAAGATTCACCCCGATATAGATACGGGACATCGGGTTCGGCTTGGGCTGCGGCGATCAACGCATCCACCTTGGCCCGATCCGGCGATTTTTCGCAGACGGGGTCCGCCGCGCTGACGTCGCCGGCAATCGCCAGCGCCTGGCAGCGGCAACCCCCAAAGTCCTGTTCGCGGAATTCGCAGGAGCGACACGGCTCCTGCATCCAGTCCGTCCCGCGAAAGCGCCCAAAGGCTTCGCCTCGATACCAGATGTCGGCCAGAGAACGATGGGTGACGCTGTCAAACACCATGCCCGAAATCGTTTCGGCCGAATGACAGGGCAGCACCAACCCCGCCGGATTCACCGTGATGATTTGCTGCCCCCAGCCATTCATGCAGGGCTTGGGACGCTCGGCGTAGTAGTCCGGCGGGACGAAGTCGATCGCAATATGTCCAAGCACCCGGGCACGCGCGGCCTCGATCGTCTTCATCAAGTCTTCGACTTGTTCCGGCGTCGGGAGTAGAGCCGCGAGATTGCGGCGCGCCCAGCCGCTGTACTGGACGCAGGCAATTTCGATTCGATGCGCATCGAGTTCCATCGCCAATTCGATCAGCGCATCGACCTCGTGCAGATTGCGGCGATGAACCACGGCATTGAGGGTGAGCATGATGCCCCGCTCCCGGACCAGGGCCGCTACCGCGAGCTTCTTCTCGTGCCCACCCGGGTAGCCCCCGATCAGATCGGCGCCCTGTGCATCGCGTCCCTGCACGCTGAGCTGCAGGTGATCGAGTCCCGCTTCGTACAAATCATCGATGCGACGGGCATCGAGCAGTACGCCGGAAGTAATGAGATTCGTATACAGGTCGTGGCGCCGGGCATGAGAGACGAGCTGTTCGAGATCTTGCCGCACGCTGGGTTCGCCCCCCGAAAAGTGAACCTGCAGCACACCCAGTTCCGCTGCTTCTTGCAAGGTTCGGCACCAGTCGTCGGTGCCGAGCTCCGCCGAAGTGCGGGTCAATTCGAGGGGATTCGAGCAGTAGCCGCAGCGCAGAGGACAGCGATGAGATAGCTCCGCCAATAGCGCGATCGGAGGGTCGACCTGCAGAGGTTTGCGATCGCTCATGCGTCCGCTCCGACCACCGGCTCTACAACGACATAGCCGCGATCCGCCAGGTCTTGCAGCAACTCGACGGTGTCCTGAAGAATTTGCTCGACGGGTGCCTCGAAACGCTCGGCGAGACAGGCTGCTATCTCTGCAACGGAGTGGTCGCCATTGCATTCGCGAAGAATCGCGATGCCAATCGAATCTGGATACAGCACTCGCTCGGGGGCGAGCAGCAGTGTCGTCGCCCGAACCGGATCGTCTCGCAGCCGCACGCCGCGGGGTAGACGCGGCAGTACTTCGGCCTCAATCCGGACTCGCTTTCGCAAAGTCAGTTGGGGCGCCGAAGACCCGAAGACGTTGCATAGCAGTTGATTTCGCAGCCACATGCCGTCTCCTCTACCACAGGCTTGCGCCAGGCCAGCTTGGCGGCTGATTCTTGCCCGGGGCTCGCGGCTGAGGTCGATGTGGTCTTTGAACTTCCCATGATCAGTCTCCCGACGCCTCTGGTATGAGCATGCGATTATACCTTGAACAAGCCATCAGCCGCTATTCGGAAAAAGAGCGGGTCGCATGGAGTCGATTCTCACGGGGCACTCCAGTCTTGCACCGACGGCGCTCAGTCTGCGGCAGCTTTGGTTCCCAGCAGCAGCCGCACGATCAGTCCCGCTGCCAATGGGAGGGCGATAGAAGCCGAGTAGCGGATCAGGGCGAAGCGCCAGCCGAGTAGCGGGATCTCCCACGCCACCAGGCGATGCAATGCAAGCAGCGACCAGCTCGACACGAACGTCACCACCGCAGCCAGGCTGGCGCCGGATCGAAACAGGGCGGCGGCGATGGGCAGGGCGAGGAACGGGCCGGAGGGGGTCACGATCCCGGCGGCCGTAGCCACGAAGAGTCCACGAATACCCGCCTCGTCGCCGAGTGCTCCCTCGACCCAAGCGTGGGGCACGAGTTTTTCGGCCAACCCGGCGACCAGAAACGAAACCGCGATCAACAAGCTGAAGCGGATCAGCAGACGCCCGCCGCTGCCGAGTCCGGCCCGCAGGAGTTCCTCGCCTCCCTGCCACAAGGCGATGGCCGACAGGAATCCCAAGAGCCCCAGGATGATGGCCAGGGTGCGATCCAATCCCAGATCCGGCAATTGTCCTCCTGCCCTCTCCCGCTCAACTGGCGGATGTCATCCTCGACCGCCTCGAACGCGCCCGACCGCTACTCGGCAGAAATGCCGTGGTATGGAGGACGCCCCTCGACGAAGGCCAGCCACATGGCGTCGAGCATCGTCCATAAAATATCGAGCTTGAATTGCAGTATACCCAGGGCCCGTTCCTGATCGACGCGGGTGACGAAATGCTCGAGGGTAATCGCGAGCCCGTGCTCGACGTCTCGCCGCGCTTCGGATAGCCGTTGGCTAAAGTATTGATAACCCTCTTCGTCGATCCAAGGGTAGTGTTCGGGCCAGTTGTCGAGCCTTCGCTGGTGCGCGATCGGCGCGAAGAGTTCCGTCAGTGAGGAACAGGCTGCCTCCTGCCAACTCGCGTTGCGCGCAAAATTCACATAGGAGTCGACGGCGAATCGCACTCCCGGCAATACGCGTTGCTGGGATGTCAGTTCTTCTCGATCGAGGCCGACGGCTTCCCCCAGACGCAGCCAGGCTTCGATTCCACCCTGGCTCTTCTCGTCCCCGTCGTGATCGAGCATGCGCCGGATCCAGAGGCGGCGAACCTCGCGATCCGGACAGTTGGCGAGGATGTTTGCATCTTTCACCGGGATCTTGAGCTGGTAGTAGAATCGGTTGGCTACCCAACCCTGGATCGCCTCACGTGAAAGCTCCCCCGCATCCATGCGCTGCTGAAACTCGTGATGGATGTGATAGAACCGCTCCTTCGCCCGCAACTGCTTCTCGAATTCAGTCGGGGACCACGCGGGCCTTGGGTCTTCACTCATAGCTCGATGTCCATCCCGTCGAAGGCCAATTCGATGCCCGCTGCCAGCATTTCGGCGTGGGCCGGCGATGCTTCGTCGAGCAGTGGATTGGTGTTGTTGATGTGAATCAAGATTTTCCGCACGTTGGGAATTGCCGCGAGTTTTGCCAGCAACCCCTCGTCACCAGACTGATGAAGATGTCCCATCTCGTGGGCGCGCCTGGTCCCCACTCCGGCCCGCTCCATCTCGTCATCGGTCCACATCGTACCATCGATGAGCAGGCAATCCGCGCGCTCCATCTGGCTCGCGAGTTCGGCGCCAATGGAACCGAGTCCGGGCGCGTAGACGAGCGTGCCCCCCGTCGCGAGATCTTCGATGCGCAGGCCAATGTTGTCGCCGGGCTCGGGCGCATGACGCCTTGGTGAGTAGGGGGGCGCCTCGCTCTCGATCGGAATGGCCGTGAAGCGCAACCCATCTGCCCCTTTGATCTCGAACGCAGACAGGTCTATGGGAACCTCGTGCCAATCCACCCCGCAATAGTGTTCGAGGACGCTGAGCAGAGGATATCCCGACGTGAGATCATCCCTCACCAGACGGGTCGTGTAGATCGAAAGAGGATGATCGCACTCGCGCAGGGTCATGAGCCCCGTCGAGTGGTCGATCTGCGCATCGACGAGCAGCACGGCGCAGATCCCCGTGTCCCGGATTTTGCGAGCGGGTTGCAAGGCCGGAAACGACTCGATTTGGGCGCGTATATCCGGCGATGCATTCAGCAACACCCATTCCACGCCGTTCGCACTGACTGCAATGGACGATTGTGTCCTCGCACTCCCCTCGAACTCTCCGCGCCGCAATCGGGCACAATTATCGCAGTTGCAATTCCACTGGGGAAACCCGCCCCCGGCCCCCGATCCCAACACCCGAATCTTCATGAGTAAATGCTAGCTTCGAATCGCGGCGAGGCGATGTTGCATCAGGTTCTAAAATTGCTCGATCGGCGGTAGCTCGCCTAGCAGCGGAGCCAGGTAGGTGCGAAAACTCGGCGCAATATCGCAACCATCGACGATGTACTCGAGGGGCAGGGCCCGCGTCTTCCCGGCCACGTCGCTCAATTCGATGCGCTTGTACTCGACCTGATAGGGATCATCGCTCACCCGCTGGATCGCAATCGATCCGTTTTCAACCCCTTCGATCGCCAACTCGGCGGCCAGTCGTGCCGAAGCGCGAGCTTCCCGCTGGTCTACTTCGCTCACGCAACCCGCAAAGGACCGCTGCAAGTACCCAAAGGTGTCGGCGCGCACCCGCAATCCCTCGCCGAGCCGCTGCTTGATCAGTCGAACGAGATAGTCCCCGAGTGCGCCCGTGCCTGAGAGTTGGACATTCCCATGGGCGTCCTTCTCGACGGTATCCGCCAACTTGGTCGCGATCGCATTGCCGTCGGCGTCGTGGATTCCCTCGGAGATCGCGATGATGCAACGACCGTGCTTTGTATAAGAGCGGTCTACGTCCGCAATGAACTGTTCGAGGTCGAACGCGACCTCGGGCACGTAGATCAGATGGGGTCCGTCGCTCTCCCGACTGCGCGCCATCACGCTCGCCGCGGTCAGAAAGCCGGCGTGGCGCCCCATGATGATATCCACCTTGATGCCCGGAAGTGCCGCGTTGTCGAGCTGGTCCCCCATCAGTGCCTGGGCGACAAAACGCGCTGCGGACGGGAAGCCCGGGGTGTGGTCGTTGTGTTCGAGATCGTTGTCGATCGTCTTGGGGACGTGAAACGCGCGCAGTTCGTAGCCTTCATCCCGGGCCATCTCGTTGACAATGCGCGCAGTGTCCGAGCTGTCGTTCCCGCCGATATAGAAAAAGTAGCGGACGTTGTTTGCGGCGAAGCTGTCGAAGATCTTCTTGCAGTACTCTTTGTCTGGCTTGTCGCGGCTACTTCCCAATGCGGAAGACGGTGTGTTGGCAATCCGCTCGAGTCGAGCTTGTGGAATGTCGGTCAGGTCGATGAAATCGTTTTGGATAATGCCGCTGACCGCGTGATGCGCGCCCAGGATCTTGCCGATCGCGTCGCAAGAGCGCAGCACCTCGATACATCCGACCATCGATTGATTGATGACCGCGGTCGGACCACCAGACTGTCCGATCACCGCGTTGCCCTCGAGTGTCTTCGACATATGCGCTCGGATTCTCGCTCTCATTCAGGGTGGAAAGGCGAAAGGATACGAAACTGACATGACTCCGTCGACGATTGGACAACCGGGCGTTTCTGGCGACACAATTGCGAATTCTATATTCTGAACGTTTCTCAAAGCCTCAGGGCGACTCCCAATGCATCGATACCCGCAGCTCTCATTCACAGTCGGCATGCCAAACATGGTGCCGGATCAGCTTTCTGAAGTTGAGCTGCTCAAAATCTACGCCGAATTCCAGTGGAACCAGTTGGGCCAGGCCCTCGACTGTCCATCGCATCTATTGATCAGCGACGAAGGCGAACGCCTCTACGCGTCGGTCATCCAGGTCGAATCGCGCTTCGGACGCGACGGCAATATTTCGCAGTATCAGGAAGGCGATCAGGTTCACGCTCGGGGCACCGTGCAGTTCTACGCCAAACACTTCGTGGAAGGTTGGACACTCTTCGACAAAAAGGAGATCCCCGAAGAGACCGTCGCGAGCATCAAATCCAAGGCCGACCTCGATGCCCTCGATTCCACCTGGATCTGCATGACCAACGCCATGGTCGCCCGACTGGCGGACAACAGTCGGCTGAAGACCTTCAGTCCGGAGGGGATCCAAAACAAGAACGTCCCGACCACGACGGAAAAGCCCATTGGCATCGTCGAGCACGAGCTGGTCATGCAGACAGGCAACGTCGAGCCCTTCTACGATGCAACGCGCTTGACACCGATTCGCCCGGTGGATGCCAGCCCAATCCCGTACGCAATCCAGTTGGAGAACGATCTCAACGGAGCGGGCCTGATCTATTTCGCAAGGTACGTGGCCATGATGAATTACGCCGAGCGCATTTTCTTGTCTCAGCGACTTTCCCGGCCGTTTTCCCAGCCCTTGACTCGCTTTCTTTCCACCGAGCGTCGGCGTTCGTACTTTTTCGCAAACGCTTCGGAGACCGACGAAGTCATGATCTACTGCACGGGTTCTGCGGTCGACCTCGGTCGCACCCCAAGGCGTCCGACCGGACTGCGTACTGAAATTTTGCGTTTTCAGTTCTTCTTCGATTTGCATCGCAAATCTGACGGCGTCCTGATGGGCAAATCCGTCGTGTCCAAGGCACTTTCGATTCCCAACCGCTTCAGCAGTCTTCAAGGCGAAGCCCATCGCTTCGTCAATGCTCTGACCGAGGACTCAGCCAGTTGATATGAACAACATCCCCTTCGTCGACCTCGCCGCTCAGTATCAGCGCCTGAAGTCGCAGATCGACGCGCGTATTCGGGGCGTACTCGACCACGGCCGCTTCATCATGGGCCCGGAAATCGCCGAACTCGAAGCCGCGTTGTGTGCTTTCGCCGGTTGCGAACACGCGATTGCAGTATCCAGTGGAACCGACGCGCTGGTGATGGTGTTGATGGCCGAAGGCGTCGGCCCGGGTGATGCCGTGTTTCTGCCCGCATTCACCTTCACCGCCTCTGCAGAGGTCGTCCTGCTCGTGGGTGCCGTACCGGTCTTTGTCGACGTGGACGAAAAGACTTTCAATCTCGACGTGGAACCCCTGCGCGCAAAGATCCGAGAGGTCGAAAAATCCGACAATCTCACACCCAAAGCCATCCTGCCGGTAGACCTTTTTGGCTTGCCCGCCGACTACGCGGCGATCAACGAGATTGCCGACGAACACGGTCTTCGGGTGATCGGCGACGCCGCCCAGAGTTTCGGTGGCCGGATCGGAGAAGCGCGGGTGGGCGCCCTGGCGCCGGTCACGACCACGAGTTTCTATCCCGCGAAACCTCTCGGATGCTACGGCGACGGTGGCGCCATCTTTACCAATGACGCCGAACGAGCCGGGCTGCTGCGCTCGATTCGGGAGCACGGCAAGGGCAAAGGGAAATACGACATCGACAGGATCGGAGTAAACAGCCGGCTCGACACCCTGCAGGCGGCCATCCTGCTTCCCAAACTCGCAATCTTCGCCGAGGAACTCGAGGCCCGGGAACGACTCGCCGCCCGCTATGATGCCCAACTCGCACAAGCAGTCACTACACCCGCGCGACAGGCGGGAAAGACGAGCGCCTGGGCGCAGTACTCCATCTTGCTCGACGATCGGGACCGAGTCGTCGCGGCCCTGGCCGATGCGGGAATCCCGACTGCGATCTACTACCCCACGCCGATTCATCTGCAGCCCCCGTACGCGGACTTCGGAGACGGCGAAGGTTCGCTGCCGGTGAGCGAATCGCTCTGTCGCCGCATCATGAGCCTGCCGATGCATCCCTACATGGAAGACGCGACCGCAGACCGCATCTGCAGTGCGCTTCTCGAAGCGAATCGCTAGATGAACTCGCGGTCGCTCGCAGCGATCCTTGCGGTCGCACTGGTCGGCACCAGCCACGCCGGTTGCACACCCGCGGCTTCGCCTCCCAACATTCTGCTGATCGTGCTCGACACGGTTCGCGCCGACGCCGTCGGTCTCGCATGGAAACAGCGGCCCGTTACACCTCAAATGGATCGCATCGCCCTCGAGGGTTGGCGCTTCGCGAATGCCTATGCGACGGCGCCCTGGACCTTGCCCTCCCACGCCAGCATGTTCACCGGCCTGGCACCGAGCCAACACGGCGCCGTTCACGAACACTTCACTCTCGGCCCAGAGCACCCCACCCTGGCCGAGATACTCGCTCGGCGCGGGTACACGACCCATGGAATCACGAGCAATCCATGGGTAACGGCGGAGCGCGGTCTGGCTCGCGGCTTTGGTCGATTCGAAAAGGCGTATAGCGATGTCGAAGCAGCGAACGACAAGGGAGCCGCGCGGGCGACCCAACTCGCCATCGATTTCATTGCCCGGGCTTCACGAGAGGACAAACCGTTCTTTCTGTTCGTGAACTACCTCGAAGCCCACCTGCCCTATGCCCCGCCCGACGCCGGGTTCGAAGCGCTCGGCATCGAGATCGACTCCCTCTCGCGGCGGGAATTTACCATCGAACAAGCCGAGGAGATCATCGCCGGCAAGCGAGCCGCCAGCGCTGACGAACTCGCGCTCGCACGCACGCTCTACCTCGGCGAAATCGCGTACCAGGACCAACAGCTCGGAAAACTTCTCGATGCGTTGCGTATGCGCAACCTGCTGGACGAGACGCTTGTCATCATCACTGCAGATCACGGCGAATTACTGGGCGATCAAGGATTGATGGGGCACGAATTTTCTCTTTCCGACGACCTGCTGCGGGTTCCGCTAGTGCTTCGCTATCCATCCCGCCTACCCGCCCGACAGACCGTGACGCTCCCGGTTTCGCACCTCGACCTTCTGCCTACGGTGTTGGATTTGCTCGGCGAGTCCGAGATCCCGGTGCCGCTCGAAGGCAAGAGCCTGCTGGCATCCGAGGCAATTTCCCCCGAGCGAGCCCTGATCGCAGAATACTCGCAACCCGTCACATTGTTGGGTCAGTATTGGGCAGCTCGGCATCCCGACTTTGACAGCGAGGCCTACGCGGTATCCCTTCGCAGCCTGCGCAAGGGAACTCGTAAGCTGGTAGAGAACTCGCGCGGAGAGGTCACGCTGATCGAGCTCGATTTAAATGCAGCGACGTCGGACGGCAACGATTTGGCCCGGGAGATTGTCACGATCGAGATGCGAAAGGAACTCGCAAGCTGGATCACGCGGCTGAAGGGAGTCGAAGAACCATTGTTGATACCCCCCGACGGGTCGGATTCATCGATTCCCTGAACGGGATCGAATGCCCGGCCCAACCGTCCGGGGGCAGGGTGTGAATTACTGCTAGTCTTCTCGATTCAACCCCCTCGGAGGAAGTCATGAGCCAAGATTCGAGTGCCTTCGCGAGCGACGACAAAGACGTCACTGCCTTCATGCACGGCCTGATCCGCCGCAATCCCCACGAGCCCGAATTCCATCAAGCGGTTTACGAAGTCGCTTCCACCCTGATGCCTTTTCTGCGCGAGAATCCCAGGTATCGCGAAGCAGCCATTCTCGACCGCATGACCGAACCGGATCGGATCATCATTTTCCGCGCCGTCTGGGAAGACGATCAAGGCAACGTCAGAACCAATCGCGTCTGGCGCGTTCAGTTCAACAACAGCCTCGGCCCATACAAGGGCGGCATGCGCTTTCACCCTTCCGTCACCCAAAGTGTGCTCAAGTTTCTGGGCTTCGAGCAGGTCCTGAAGAACAGCCTGACGGGGCTTCCCATGGGCGGTGGCAAGGGCGGATCGAACTTCAACCCGAAGGGCAAGAGCGACCGCGAAGTGATGCGCTTCTGTCAGTCGCTGATGGTCGAACTGCACCGCCACATTGGCGAGAACACCGATGTACCGGCCGGTGATATCGGCGTCGGTGGTCGCGAGATCAGTTACATGTTCGGACACTACAAGCGCCTGGAAAATCGCTGGGCGGGGGTCATGACGGGCAAGGGCCTGGGGTTCGGCGGCAGTCTCGTGCGCACGGAAGCCACGGGCTACGGCTGCGTCTACTTTTGCGAGCACATGCTCCAACACTCCGGCCAGAGCCTCGAGGGCAAAATCGTCACGGCGTCGGGTTCGGGCAACGTCGCAACCTACGCGGCCCAGAAAGCCACCGAGTTGGGAGCCAAGGTTGTGACCCTTTCGGATTCCAGTGGCTTCATCCACGATCCCGATGGCATCGACGCCGAAAAACTCGCCTTCGTAATCGACCTCAAGACCGTGAGACGTGGACGGATCAGCGAATACGTCGATGAGTTCAAGAAGGCGACGTTTCACGAGGGGCAGCGCCCCTGGTCAGTCCCCTGTGATGTCGCCCTGCCCTGCGCGACCCAGAACGAAATCTCGCTGGAAGACGCGAAGACCCTGCTGAAGAACGAGATCAAGGTGGTCTGCGAGGGGGCGAACATGCCGACGGAAGCCGACGCCATGCACGCGTTTCTGGAAGCCGGTGTGATCTTCGGTCCGGGCAAGGCGGCCAACGCCGGTGGCGTTGCGGTGTCGGGGCTCGAGCAGAGCCAAAATGCCTTGCGCCTGAGTTGGAGCCGCAAAGAAGTCGAAGACCGCTTGCAGGGGATCATGACCGATATCCACGGTCGCTGTGTCGAGCACGGGACTCGACCGGACGGCAGTGTGGACTACGTCTCGGGCGCCAACATCGCTGGCTTCGTCAAGGTGGCAGATGCAATGCTGGCGTACGGACTCGTCTAGATCGGGCATCGACTCCAGCCCCGAATCAGAAGGCAAGATCGAAGGTGCTCGGTCCGCGCATCTCTGCGTCGAATAGACCCGGCCCGTTCGATCGCCTCTGATTCTGCGTACCCATGCTCGCGAAAAGGTTTCTCACAAAATCGCGTTACTCGATTGAGTACCCGAGTGGGTCCACACTCCTTTGCGTTCCCCCGGTAGATGAGGCCCCCGTCCCCCATCCAATCCGAGCAATCAAATTCGATTCTGGGGGAGGCGTTTGGCCCGGATGGACTAACATCGGTGAAATCGCGGCCTGTGAAACAAGGGGATAGCGACCGAGTGTTCAATCCATGAGCAGCATCGATCCAAAACAGGTCGAGATCGCCTCGCTGAGTGACATCGGCCTGCGGCGGGACACGAACCAGGACTTCTGCGACATCTTCGACAGTCCTTCGGGGGGTCGATTGCTCGTGGTCGCCGACGGCATGGGGGGCCATCGCGGCGGCGCAACCGCCAGCCGCATCGCCACTGAAACCATCGGCCAAGAATTCATGTCTGCCACCGGAGATTCCGCCGACATTCTCTTCGAAGCGATCACCACTGCCAATCATCGGGTTCACCAACAGTCGATCGACGATCCGGAACTCCGCGGCATGGGGACCACCGTCGTCGCGCTGCTGTTCGACACCGACGGTCTGGTGTGGGTCGCGCACGTGGGCGACAGCCGAGCATATCGCCTGCACGCGGCGGGAATGGAACAGATCACTCAGGATCATTCCGTGGTGGGCGAAATGGTGCGGCGCGGACTGATCAGCGCTGAAGAAGCCGAAGTCCATCCGCGTCGAAACGAAATCTTGCGTTCCGTGGGAGTCGAAGAAAGCGTCGAAATCGACGTCGCACAGGTGATGTCTGCTCCGGGCGACTTCTTCATCCTCTGTTCGGACGGTCTCACAGGGCCAGTTTCCGATCCGGAAATTGCCCAGGTGGTCACGTCGGAGGTTCCAGAGAACGCGGTAAAGCGACTGGTCGAGCTGGCGAACGACGGTGGCGGTCTCGACAACATCACGGTGCAAATCGCACTGCTCCCGACCGATGAAACCCAGGCCATCCACTACGAATCAGAAATTGCGACTGACGCGCCGTCCCTCGACGTAAGAGCGTGGATCGCGCTGGCGATTGCGGGGTTGGTCGCCGGCTATTTCATCATCAATGGCGCGAGTCAGGCACCCGAAACGGCGTCGCCCGGATCCGCCGTGGAAGATCGGGTGACAGAATAATTCCCTACCCCACTGGGTCGAAATCAACGATACTGCCGGGACGGGACGCGTAAGCACCGATCGACGAAGAGGGTAGATCTCGTGGGCTTCAAAAACGTATTTGATCGAATCAAGGGAAAGTCAGACTCGAACCGCAGCGACGCCAAAGACAAGGCCGCAACGCGCAGAGATACCAGCGAGGAGACGGTTCAGGTCGGAGTCGGCAATGCGAACTCTCCGTTTCATTCGAATCGTGAACAAAATCGTGAACAAAATCGTGAACAACAGGACGAAACCGTGGTCGCCCCACCGCTGGAACGGCCAATGCCGAGGGCGCCCGTCCAACCACCAGCGGCTCCCATTCCGGAACGTCAGCAAGACCAGATCAAAGAGACAGTCGTCGCCCCGCCGTCGAGTGCACCGGTTCCTCAGAAGCCCGCAGCGTCCGTAGCGCCTATGGCTGCGCCGTCGCCGGCACCTCCCGCGGCTCCGCCGCCAGCCGCTGTGGCTGCGCCTTCAGCCGCTCCACCACAAGCGCCGCCGGCCGCGCACCTCCCGTCTACGATTCCGGTCGAGCACAAGTCAGCATCCGTCGCGGCGCCAGCGGTCGTCAGCAGCGCGGACCAGACCCAGTACGTCATTCCGGAAAAAGCAGAGGCCAACGAACTGGCTGGGGTATTGGTTGGAATATTTGGTGAGACCAAAAATCAAGTATTTCTCGTGCTCAACGGAAACTGCACCCTGGGCCGCTCCGACACCTGTGAAATTCAGATCCTGGATGCCAAGGTCTCGCGCGAGCATGCGGCGATTTCGTGCGAGCAGGGGTCAGTCGTGATCACGCCCCTCAACGAACGCAACCCGGTATTCGTCAACGATCGGGCAATCACCGAACCGGTCGCGATCGCGGACGGAGACATGCTGCAATTCGGAAACACCGGCACCAGCATCTTCCGGTTCAGAACCATCGAAGGACCGTGAGGAAGAAAGACAGCGACCAGGGCGTCAGACGCCGCCCAGTTGCTCCTCGAAGATCGAGCGCAGCCACGCCCCAAGATCCGGATGTTCGAGCAGCCCGGCCTGACGCAGTCGCTCAGCCGCGATGATTTCAACCTCGTCGGGGCTCTCGGAAGCAAGTGCCCGGCGCGCGTCTTCGCAGACGCTCTGAGAATCCAACGAGCGAACGATTTCCTTGACAATGGGCACCGCTCCGGGCGCTCCGGAAAGCTCGCCGATGCCCAGGCCGATCAAGATCGGCACGGCCAGCGGGTTGGTCGCCATCTCGCCGCAGACCGCAACGGGGATGTCCGCAGCGTTGGCCGCACGCACGGTCATGTCGATCAGCGAGAGCACCGCCGGGTGCAGCGATTTGTACAGATGGGCGACGCGCTCGTTGCCACGGTCGACCGCGAGGGTGTACTGGGTCAAGTCATTGGTGCCGATGCTGAAGAAGTCGCATTCCTTTGCGAGCGCTGGAGCGATCAAGGCGGCCGAGGGCACCTCGATCATGATTCCCACCGGCAAATCGTGATCGATTGATTCGCCGCGCCGTTCGAGTTGCTCGCGCACCTCGTCAATGACGGCGCGGGCTTCGCGCAATTCGCCCACACCCGAAATCATCGGCAGCAGCAACTTCACCGTCTTTCGGGCACTGGCGCGAAAGATTGCCCGCAGCTGCGCCCGGAAGGCTCGCTTGTTGTCGAGAATCAGACGAATCGAGCGACATCCGAGTTGCGGGTTCTCTTCGGGCTCGAGGCCAATGTTGGGGATGCCCTTGTCGCCGCCGAGATCGAGGGTCCGAATCGTGACGGGGCGCGGCGCCATCTGACTGACGACGCGCTCGTAGAGTTGTTCCTGCTCCTCTTCACTCGGGAACCCGCGATGTGCCAGGGCGAGCAGCTCCGTGCGGAACAAACCCACGCCCTCGGCGCCGTGCTGGTCGATCAAGCGCAGGTCGTTGATCAAACCTATATTGGCGCTGAGAACGATGCGCCGACCGTCCCGAGTTTCGGCGGGTCGCTCGCGCAATGCGTCGAGGTGCTCGACCGCGACCGCGTATTCCCGCTTCGCTTTCTGGTATTCCTTTACCAGGGCTTCGTCGGGCGAGAGATAGATGCGACCGGCGCTTCCGTCGACGATCGCCATTTCCCCCGATCGGGCCTCTTGCAAGATTCCGCCAACACCGGTAATCGCCGGGATCTCGAGGGTGCGCGCAAAAATGGCGCCGTGTGAGGTCGCACCGCCGTGCTCTGAGACCAGGGCCGAAACTTTGTCCATTTCCAGCCGTGCGAACAGTTCCGGAAGAATCTGCTCGACCACGACGATCGCACCGTCCTCTAGCGGGGTATGGTGATGACGAACTCCGAGCAAGCGATCCATCACCCGGCGCCCCACTTCCTGGACGTCCGCGCCTCGCTCCCGGAAGTAGGGATCCTCGATCGCCTCGAAGGTGGCGCGGTAGTTATCCAGGACTTCGGTCAAGGCCCGAAACGCGTTGTTTCGATTCCGCACCGCGTCCTTGAGCTGTTGAAGGAACCCCGCGTCCTCGAGAATCTGCATCTGGGTGTAGAAAACCGCCGCAAACTCCGGGCCGAAGCGCTCACCCACGACTACGCGCATTTCGTCGATCTCGCGCCGGGCCTCGTCCAGCGCGTTCATCAGGTCGCTCGCCTCGTCTTCGGGATTCTCGCTGGGCTCGTAGTCGAGGTGAGCAAAATCGACCGGAGCCTCCATGCGGTAGATCGGGCCGATTGCCACGCCGCGAGCGGTGGCAATGCCCCTTAATTCCGCGTTGGTTTCGAGTCGCTCGCCGCGACGGTGCTGCTGGGAGTCCTGTGTCAGCTGAGCGCCCACTGCACCGATCAATTCGGCCCGCTGATCGGGGTGGGTCGTCACCATGGCGAGCAATTGCGCGTTGACGACCACCGGTGCGAGCAGCTGTGCACAGGTCTGCATCAACTCGACATCACGCTGATCGAATCCGCGAGGTTCGAGGGTCTGGATGACCAACACCCCCGTGGTCACGCTTTGGACGATCAGCGGGGCCGCGAGCAGCGATTCGTATCGTTCTTCACCGGTCTCGGGAAAATAACGGTAGTTGGGATCTTCGCGGGCGTGTTCCGACGCCAAGGGCGTCCCACGCTGCGCACACTGGCCCACAAGCCCTTCGCCGATCGCCAGCCGCACTTTCTGCACGCTGCCCGGCTCGAGCCCGTTGGTCGCGCTCAGGGTCAGGTGCTGGAGATTCGCATCACACAGGTAAATTGAACAAACGTCTGCATCGAGTCGCTTGGCGACCAGATCGATGACGTTGGCCAAGGTCTCGTCGAGATCGTGTGAACGAGACACGATCTCCGAGACATCGGCGAGGAGTGAGATTCGATCGGGAATGGCAGCCTCCGCTGTCGGTTCCCCGTGCGCGTTGCACGGGTTCGTTCAGACGAAGATAGCAGCCAACCGATCAGTGGGTGGAGGGCATCTCTTCGACGACGCGCCGCAAGGGGGGAAAGACCATATCCTTGTCCTCGAAGCGAAGTCCCAACGCGAGCAGAATTTTGCGTTTTGTGTCCATCCGACAGTTCATGCCCTTTTCTACGCTGTGAATCGTCCGCAGCGCTACGCGGGCCTTCCGGGCCAACTGGGCCTGGGTCATCAGTTTGTTCTCGCGCAACTCTCGCACACGGTTTCCGCGAGTTGAAAGACCGCTCATCGCTTCCATTACAATCGCTCTCCCTGACCTCTTATGCCCGAAACTTTCCTGCACAGGCATCGCTAAACACGCCCCAGATATCGAAAGAACAGGGGATTTCTTTAGAAAAAATAATCGGTTGCAGCGATCGAGGTGTTTTTCTGCCGAACTGCGGAAGGTCTGTTCACAACGCCTTACAGCACCGTGGGATGGGTGCCAAAGTCGCGTTATAACGGAGCATCACTGAACCTCACTTGCATATCTTCGATCTGCAACTCGTAGGGGATCGACAACATCCATTTTCGGGTCAAGCTTGCGCCCGAGCACCCTTGAAAGTCATCGAGCTTCACTGCGTCACATGAAAATATATCTGCACCACGTCCACCGGGAGATCCGTTGCAGTCCGCACTCGTCCGTCTCAGTTTGATCTGTGGGATGTTTCTCGCTGCTTTGGCGACCGGCTACGCGCTTTCGTCCAGTCTCGGCCAGGAAGCCCTGCGCAGCGAAGCCGAAGACCAGCTCGCCAAGTTGATGCGTGGCCGGGTGGAGATCGATCGAGCCGATTTACGCATCCGCTCGGGCCTGTGGATCGAAGGCCGCGGCGTGAGGGTCTACCCGAGCGCCAGCGGGCCGGGATTGTCGAGCGACCGCGTGGCCGCTCGGCTCGATGTCATTGCTCTGCTCACGGGGCGCTTTCGAATCCGCGATCTCATTCTCGACGGCATCCATCTGGAGATCGAGCGCAGCGTCGCGGATCGTTGGAGCCCCTATCCCATCAACGCGATCGATCGCCGCAGCGACGGCGGGGACCCCGACGATCTCGAGCGCAAGCTCAGTGTCTTTCGCGTGATTGATGCAATCACCCGCGTGCTACTGCAGAGCCCCATCATCGCGCAACGGATCGAGATCATCGGAGGCAGCGTTCGCCTGACCGATCGCTATGTGCGCGCCAAGGGAAAGGCGCCATTCCAGGTCCGGATCGATTCGATCGACGGAACTCTCCAGCACGATTGGATCGGCAATCGGGCGAAGATCGAACTCGCGGGCCTGCTGCGGGACGAGGCGCGAAACCAGGTTCCGATCGAAGTCTTTGGCGAGCGACGAGCCGACGGCGGTATGGACTTGAGCGTCGCTGTCACCAAACTCGAACTCGAGAGCTACCGCGACTACTTCCAGGACCAGATCCCGGCGGCGCGCCTCGCGCGGGAGGCGGGGGACACCACGCGGGTCGAACGCGCCTTTGCCGGCACGCTGAGCGGAGTTTTGCGCTTCGACACTCCCCTGCCCGATCACGGTGTGTTGGAAATCGACTGGGCGGCAGACCGGTTGAGCGTCGGAATCATGCGCGGAAACGAAATTCTGAATCTCGAATCTCCCCGCATTCAGCTTCGGGCCCGGATCGAGATCCATCCCGGCCGGTTGCGAATCAGCGAGGCCGAGTTGCGGGGACCCAACGTCCGCGGTGAATTCTCTGGGGACATCGAGCGCCCCCTGCGGCGATCCTCTGCGGCAAACTTCGCGGTCTATTTTCACGACGTGAGTATCCCTGCCCTCGCACGAGTGGCAAACGCGATGCCAGAGGGCGAACGGAAACCGCTGCTGCACGCCCTCACGCGGATCGAGGAGGGCCGCATTGTTCGTATCGGCGGCAGTGGGACCGAGCGCTTGTCCGTCTGGCAGGCCGTCCTGGCGGGGGAGCGGATGAACCTGCCCACCGGTCTTTCGATGTCCGTCGAGGTCGCCGGGGTCACGATCCAGCTCGGGGCCTACGAACGCCTGACAGATCTCGCCGGCACCGCGACCTGGACTCGCGACCAGATCAAGATCCGAAGGTCTCGGGCCCGGCGAAATGGCGTCCCCATCCCAGAAGTGAACCTGACCCTCGAAGGCTTCCCCGCCTTGATCAACGACCTCGACCCCTACGACGAAGACCGGGTCTCGAGCGCGGGGCTGCGCGGCCTTTCATTGCTCGATCAGCTCTTCGCACGCGTGGGGACGGATGAAGCTGAACCCCAAATCGCGTCGGGCGAACCCATCGAAATTGACATCGACATCGACTTCGTGGAACACACCGCACTGATCTGGCCGCTGCGCAACGCCAAGGTCGAGGCGGTTCTACACGAAGGTGGGCAGAGCTTCCACTTTGTCCGGGGCACTTGGGGGGGCGCACAACTCAGCGGCGATGTCCTGCTGACCCGCGATCCCAATCCCACGGTCGATGCTTATCTCAAAGTCTGGCCCGCGACCGGCGAGAGCGATTCTCCGTCGCCCGCGTCACGGGACCGGGTTCCCTCCCCCGGTTCCTGGGCTGCGGGCAGGTTCTCGGTGGCTGGACTTCACGGGAAGCACTGGCCAGTAGGCGAGACCCAAGCGGTATTTTCTTTGATCGGGGACAACCTCGAACTCGACGAAATACGCGGACAGCTGGTTCCATATGGCCAGGTCGAGGGAAACTTCCGGCTTTCTCTCGCACGCGCAGATCAACTCGACTTCGAAACCAACTTCAAGATTCGCGACGGCCAGGCCGGCCGGCTACTCGCGGCGGTCGGCTTTCCCGAAGACTTCGCCACAGGAAGTCTCGACGTTACCGGCACGCTCGGGGGACCGATCGCGCTGGGACAACCCGTTTTCGCCAACGTCGAGGGACAGATCAAGATCGCGGGACACGATGGTGAAATTCGCCAGAGCATCCCCCTCGTCTCGGCACTGGCCCACGTCATCGAAGGGCTGAGTCCCGGTCGCGCCAGCGATGTACTGGTGTACGAGACCATTGACACCACGGTTAATTTCCAACGCGGCACCATTGCGACCGACGAAATCAAACTCGATGGCCCTCTGCGCGTATTTCTCTCGGGCCGCTTCGACTTTGCAAAACCCGGACGCGAGGTCGAGGCAGAGATTGGTATCTTCTTGTTTCGCCAGATCGATCTCCTGCTCGGGAAGGTTCCCCTGATCGGCAGTTTGATTCCCGGCGGCAAGGAGCGCGGACTATTCGGCGCGTTCTTCGCGGTGAGTGGTACGCTAGACGAGCCGGTGCTCGAAGCGATGCCGATGAAGTCGCTCACCGAAGGCGCTCCGCTACCCGACATTTTGAAAGCGCCGTTTGCCGCAATTCGAGAGGCACTGCAAGGCCAAGGACGGGGCCAAGGACAGGATCAAAAACAGAGACAGGAACCGCAGAGCAATCCGGAACACACCCAACCCGCGCCGTAGCCGGTGCGCGCTTCACCTCGGAGACTGCAGCCGTGAGCCGTGCCACCCGCAACGGAGACTCTCGAAGTCGCTCCGCCCGCAGCAAGATCCTCTCGCGCGCTGCGGCGGAAAAAGAGATCCGCAGAGCCCAGCGCCGGGGCGAAGACGTGGTTTTTACCAACGGCTGCTTCGACCTGCTCCACATCGGGCACCTGCGGAGCCTCGAACAGGCCCGGGGGCTGGGAAATCGTCTTGTCGTCGCCATCAACAGCGACGCGAGCGTTCGCAAGCTCAAGGGCAAGGGCCGCCCGTTGGTTCCCGCGCGACAGCGAGCCGAAATGATCGCCGGCCTCGCGAGCGTCGACTGGGTTGTGATCTTTTCCGCCGCCACGCCGCTGGCGCTGATCAAAGCACTTCGCCCGGACGTACTCGCAAAAGGGGGCGACTGGGCCCTCGACGATATTGTCGGCGCTCGCGAAGTTGCAAACACGGGTGGGCGCGTGGTTCGCTTGCGAGAAATTCTCGGCGTCCGTACCACGAGCCTGATCAATAGCCTGCGGTCCTGAGTTCCGCTCTCGGGTTCAGTTTTCGTTGGTTGTGTTGTTGGCGTTGTTTGTGTAGTCGGACTCGAAGCCTGCCGATACATCCAAGATGAACCGCAAACTCGTGCAGAAGATCGCGCTCGTCCCAGGAGTATTGACACTTGCGGCGCTCGTGATTTTCCAGTTCGGCAACTATTTGTTTCGCGGAAATCTGCACACCGTGATTCCAGGCCAGATTTATCGCTCGGCCGAGCCAACGCCAGCGTCTCTAGCGCGCTGGATCGAATCGATCGGCCTGCGTTCCCTGATCAATCTGAAGGGGAAAAGCCCGACAGAGACGACATCCGGCGCATACGCGGGGGTGGCCGATGCTGCCCGACTCGATGTGAAATACGTACGCTTGAGTGCCCGACGCTGGCCCAGCCCTGCGGAAGTCGAGCAACTCATCTCGAGCCTCGACACGGCGACGCGACCGCTGCTGATCCACTGCCGCGGCGGTACCGACCGCAGTGGTCTCGCGGCGGCGATCGCCCTGCTACTCGAGGGCCAGGGCCTCGACCGCGCAAATGAACAGTTCTCGCTCAAGTTTGGCTATCCGGGTTCGTTGCTGGGTTCTGATTTGCCCGGGTTTCTCGCGAGCTATCGAGATTGGCTGGCGAGCGAAGAGCTATCCCATACCGCAGAGCGTTTCCGGAGCTGGGTGAGAACCGAGTACGTCGCGTACTACTACGAAGCCGATCTCGAATTTTCCTCTGTGCCCGAAACGCTTCGCGCGGGTGAACCGTTCTCCCTGCGCATCAGCGTGACAAACCGGAGCAATCAGCCCATCCCGATGAACTGTGCCCCGGGCCAGGGCGTTCGCCTGTCCTTGCGCCTGCGTTCCCTCGAACCCGGGGGCGGTAAATTAAGGGAGCGGCGTTTCTGCAATCGCGCCGAACTCCTCGCCACCACCGTGGTCACCGCGGGCATTTACGATCTCGGCGCGCCGGGATCGTATGAGTTCGCCGCCGACCTGGTCGATGAATTCGAGGAACACTTCTTTGCGGACATGGGTTCGCAGATTTCGCGTCACACCATCACGATTCATTAGCCGCTCGATAATCGGGCGATAGGTCTCCACACTGATGGCCACGGTGATGGATTTCGAGCGAACGAGTCCGAATCCCTGTTGCATGGCGATGAACTCACCCGACTCTGTCAAGAGCGGGCCAGCAATGGGAAGACCAGACGGTGCCGCTGGCAGGGAAGGCGCTGCTCTTGACGAGATTTCTCAAGAGAACCGTTTCGCTGCATGGCTAATTCGAGATCGCATATCGGGTGCGGATCGCCAGCGCGACGGCCACCACCAGAAAGACCATGTTCGGAATCCACAGGGCAAGGTTGGCCCCCACCCAACCGCCCAGAGCGAGGAAACGTGCTTGGGAGAACAGGCCGTAGTACGCAAAGGCGAGGGTCAGGCTGATCAACGCGCCGCGGGAGCGCGAACTCGCAACCCCGCCCAATGCCATGGGCACCGCAATCAACGCAAAGACGACTGGCGCCAACGGAAGCGCGAAGCGCCGGTGCATCTCGAGTTCGTATTCGATCGGGTCTCGCTGATGAAGATCGCCGAGGCTGCTGCCTGCTCGCGCCCGACGCACGACATTCTCGAGTTCGGCAATACTCATCTGTCGGGGACGAACTGCCGCCGTCAGGCTCGTCATCAGGTCTCGAACATCAAACGCATAGTCGAGGCTCTCAAAGGATATGATTTGCGCGCGGATGGGTTGTGTTTCTTTTTGCTCGAGATGAATCGTTCCATCCCGAAGTCCCAACTTGAATAGTTGCTTGTCTTGGTCGTAGGAGAAGCGCCCGGACTCCGAAAAGATCACGAAGGCGTGCTTCGGGTCGGTGCGATCCGAAATCATCACCCCGCGCAGGTTGTTCTCGCGATCGCGGTGTTGCACAAAAAGTGTGCGTCCAGCCAGACCGCGAAACTCTCCGGGTTCGAGCATTCCCCCCCGCGCGGCCAGGGTTTCGGCCAGCACACGGAGTTGTCGATGGGCCTTGTATTCGACTCCGATCATCACGTATGCCGAAATTCCCGTGATCACCACGGCGAGGGCCAGCGCTGGCACCAACAACGACAAGAGCCCCAGCCCCGAGGTCCCCATCGCGGTGATCTCTCCTTCTGAAGACATACGACTGACCGCAATGATGACACCGAACAGAAAGGCGATCGGCAGGGTGTAGGCCGTGAGAAGTGGAAGCAGACAAGCCAACACATCCATCGAATCGGAAATCGTGGCCCCGACAGCGACCAGATCTTCCAGGCGACGCAGGACGTTTTGTGTCAGCAAGATCATGGTGAGAGCGAGGAAACTCAGACCGCCGTACAGGACGACTTCTCGCACAAAATAAAATGACAGAATGCGTGAGACCCGCATCGCAGCATCGTATCGTCGACTTGCCCCCCGAGCGAGAGGGTTTACGACTGGCATGACTCGCAGCCAAAGGACCCAGAGGCGAATCCGCTACGAGACCGGAGCCGAAACTGAAGCGGGCGGTACGAGCAAGGTTGCGAGGTCGTCACCCTCGATAACTCCGCAATCGAGCTGATTCAAGAATGCGGACAGATCCGACTCCTCACGCTCGAGGCTTTCGCGCAAAGCACCCAGTGTAACGTCTCGCTGGTAGAGAGCGCAGAGAGGTCGCAGCGCTCCGCCGATTCGGGGCGCAACGCATTCGTGTTCGGGCCAGGCCGTCAGCCCGAGCAAGAGTTCGGCGGTCACAAAATCGCTGTCCGCCGCCAGTACCAGCATCCGCTCCTCCCGGGCCGCTTCGAGCGCAAGAGCGAGATCCGCAAGTTTCGATTGTGAGATGTGATCGCGTTCGAGAACGCGACCCACGATGCCGACGGTCTCATTTTCCCCGGACTCGACTCCCATGTCTCCAATCAAAACCACGTCCTCGAACAGGCGCTGGAGCAGCAGCGCGGATTCGGTCATGCGCTGGACCAGAATCCGCTCATGGTTGCCGATCGGCACGATCAGAGCGGCCGACACATTGGCGAGTTGACCAACCGGTTGAGCCCGAGACCCCGCAGCCATCAAACGCCCTCGAAGCCGCGTTCGTTTCCGGAGAAGAATCCCTCGTCGACGATCTGCACCGTCACCTCGTCTCCGAAGGCGAGATCGCTCGCGGGCCCCGGGAAGATCAACAACCCCTGGGCCTCGGTCATGGACCGAAAGACCCCCGAACTTTGATTGCCGGTACTCGAGGCCCAGATCTCGTCGCCATCGCGTTCGAGCTCGACCCGGATGAAGGTCAGGCGACCCGGGCGCTTGTGGAGCGGTGTGCGCAGGCGCGCGCGCAGGGTCGGGCGAAAACAGTTTTCGAACCCCATCAGCTTGCGCAGTGCCGGACGCACGAATTGTTCGAAGGTGACCGCCGCGGATACGGGATTCCCGGGCAGGCCAAACATGAAAGGTCCCCCGGCCGGAAAGCGTCCGAAGACCATGGGATGGCCGGGCTTCATCTTCACGCCCCAGAAAGAAATCTCGCAGCCGAGTTTCGCGAGTACGTCTTTGACGTGATCGTGATCGCCCACCGAAACTCCCGCGGAGGTCACGATGCAGTCGGCCGAAAGTCCCGCGCGGATATGGGCTTCGAGATCTTCTGGACGATCGCGAGAAATGCCGAGGTAGATCGGTTCGGCCCCGACTTCCCGGCACAGCGCCGAAAGCGTGTACGAGTTAGACGAAACGATGCGCCCCCCATCGATCTGGCCGTCGGGCTCGACGAGTTCGTCACCGCTGGAAAGAATCGCAACCCGGGGCCTGCGAATGACCGAGATCACCGAGCGGCCAAGCGAGGCCAGCAGACCGATTGTGGGCGCGCGCAGCTCGCTCCCTGCAGTCAGCACCCGGTCGCCAACCTGCAGCTCTTCACCCGCCAGGCGTATGTGATTGTCGGAGTCGACCGGAGCCGAGATTCGAATGAATCCACCCTCGACCTTGACGTGCTCCTGCATGATCACGGCGTCAGCGCCGGAAGGGATCGGAGCACCGGTAAAAATCCGAGCGGCGTCAGTCCGCTCGAGCGGACAATCCGCCACTGCTCCCGCCGCGACTTCGAACACGACTGGGAGCACAACCGGATCGGACTCGCTGGCGTCACGACAGGCAGCGCTGTGGACCGCGTAGCCGTCCATCGCAGAGCAGTCGCTCGGAGGTAGGACCCGACCCGACAGGACGTCCTCAGCCAGAACTCGGCCGCGCGACTCCGCGACAGCCAGTGTTTCTGCCGGAAGGGGCAAAACAGCCGCCAGAATGCAGTCTTGTGCCTCAGCGACCGTCAGATCTCGTTGCATGGGCCGAAACGTAGCCAAACCTGGCACCTCCGGGCGAGAACGCTAATCTGCCTAAAAATTAGGCAATCAGTCTCGCGGCTCAGAATCGCCCAGCATCCACCGGGCCCGGGAGAGTCGCAAATTCTCTCGCCCGCCCCGCCCGGACTTGCCCGCAACACCGAGCCCGCGCTGGCTGTTGACACGGCAGGAGCCTGAATCGCGCTGATTATTCAGGGGTTTGCAGAACACCGCGGAGTAGCGAACGAGTGGCGCGCGAATTAAAGAGCGTTCTGGACGCCATTCTCGATGGGATTCTCCTGATCGACGATCAGGGCTGCGTCGAAGATGTCAATGATGAGGCCTGTCGCATTTTTGGACTGTCGGCGGAGAACATCCGCGGCGCTCCCATCGACCGTCTGGTGGGCCCTCGATTCGCAATCGTGAGACTGGCGCGCCGAGTCGCCGAGACGGGCCAGCCATTCGTCGAAGACGAGGTGGAATTCGAGCGGCGAACGGGACCCAATCTGGTCGTCGACATCTCGGTATCTCCGCTGTTCGACGGCGAGCGAGACAGCGAACTCAATGGCGCGGTGGTGATGATCCGCGACCGCACCGTCGCCAACTCCCTGCGCGAGATCGTCAACCAACAAGAACAGCTCGCCTCGTACGGCTTGCTGGCTGCGGGCATTGCACACGAAGTCAAGAACCCGCTCGGCGGAATTCGCGGCGCGGCCGAATTGATCGAGCGCTGGTCCGAAGACGATCGTACAAAACGCGCGGCCTCGCTGATTGTGGGTGAGGTGGATCGCATAAGCGAGCTGGTCGAAAAATTCATGGTGTTCGCTCGCGAGGACGAGTTGTTGTTGGCACCCATGAATTTGCATCAGGTACTCGATTCGGTGATCGACCTGGTGCGCATGGACTCGCTCTCCGATGGAATGTTGATCGACAGAGTCTACGACCCTTCGATTCCCGAGATGGTGGCCGATGCCGACCGATTGCGGCAGGTGTTCCTGAACCTGGTGCGCAACGCGATGCAGGCGATGAGCGCTGGAACGGGCCGACTGCAGATCGAAACACGCATGACCCTCGATGAGCGACTCCCCGGACAGGACCTGGCCAGCATCCCCACGGTTCAAGTCGTATTCAGCGACAACGGGTGTGGCATCTCACCCGAGATCCTCGACCGTCTCGCGACACCATTCTTTACCACGCGCAACAGTGGCACGGGGCTGGGCCTGGCAGTCTCCAGACATTGGGTCACCCGACATCACGGCACCCTCAACATCGCGAGCCCCCAAGGCGAAGGGGCGGAGATTCGCGTGAACCTTCCCCTGGCCGTTCCCAAGGATCAGGCCCAGGCCTGACCCGCAAAGAGAGTCATTGCATGAGCACCAGTTCCCACCACGACGAAAACCGCAGAGCCAACATCTTGATCGCCGACGACGAACATTCCATTCGCTTCGTCCTGCGCGAAGCCCTCGAAGCGGAGGGTCATACGGTCGAAGAAGTCGGCGACGGCGATCGTGCGCTCGAATTGCTTTCAACGGGTCGCTTCGACGTCGCCTTCCTCGACATTCGCATGCCCGGGCTCTCCGGCCTCGAACTGCTCGACCGGCTGCGGGCCAGCGGAAGCGAAACCGCCGCGGTCGTGATCACGGCGGAGAGCACGATGGAGAACGCCGTCCAGGCGATGAAGCGGGGAGCCCTCGACTATCTCGTCAAACCCTTTTCCCTGGCCGACGTGGCGGCCCTGGCCGAGAAATCACTCGCGACACGAAAACTTCAGCGCGAGGTTCGGCACCTGCGCCGGGCAATGGGACGCAGCCGCAGCCACCACGGCGAACGCTTGATTGGACGCTGCCCACAGATTCTCGAAATCTTCAAGACCGTCGGCAAAGTCGCGGACCGAAACGTGCCGGTGCTGATTACCGGCGAAAGCGGAACCGGCAAAGAACTCGTCGCCCGGGCGATCCACCAGGCGGGCCCACGCGGCGATCGTGAATTCGTCGCAGTAAACGCCGCCGCAATCCCGCGCGAACTGCTCGAAAGCGAATTGTTTGGCCACGAAAGAGGTGCCTTCACCGGCGCGTTGGAATCCAGACCGGGTCGCTTCCGCGAGGCATCCGGCGGCACCCTGTTTCTCGATGAGATCGGCGACATGCCCCAGGATCTTCAGGCGAAACTGTTGCGCGTTCTGCAGTCGGGGGAGGTCATGAGTGTGGGCGGCCGCAAACCCGACATGGTGGACGTGCGAATTCTCGCGGCAACCCATCGCGACCTCGACGATGCGGTGCGCAACGGATCCTTTCGGGAGGACCTGCTCTACCGACTGCGAGTGGTCCCCCTTCACATCCCGCCCTTGCGAGAGCGCGCCGATGACATCCCGAGTCTCGCCGAACACTTCATGGCGCGATATAGCGTCGAACTCGTCGGAGCCCAGCGCTTTCTCTCGGAAGAATGCGTTGAGCGTCTGTGTGAGCACACCTGGCCGGGCAACGTGCGCGAACTCGAGAACGCGATCAAACGCGCGCTGGTCCTGAGTTCGACGGACATGCTGACCTCGGATGATTTCAAGTTTCTCGACACCGAAAGATCCGGGAGCCCGGACCGGGCGGACTTGGAGCAAGCACTGATCGTCGAGATCGGCGCGGCACTGGAAGATCCGGACCGCAAGGATTTGTACCGAGACCTGCTCGAACGAATCGAACGACCGCTGCTCGAAATGGTGCTCGCCCGAACTGACGGCAACCAGATCCGCGCGGCGGCCATTCTCGGGATCAACCGCAACACCCTACGCAAAAAAATCACCGACCTCGCGATCGAACTCCCCTCTCGGAATCAGCCATGAACATGAGCCCGTACGGGGGTCTGCACGTGTTGGCCGACGACGATCCGCGTTGGTCGCGAGACCCCGTCGAACAAGCGAGCGAGGCGCTGCGGGGCGGCGCGCGGGTCATTCAGCTGCGCGCCAAACACGCGGACGATCGCGAAACACTCGCTTGGGCGGAGCGCATCCGGGTGATGACCCTCGAGGTCGACGCGCGCTTTGTCATGAATGATCGCTTCGACCTCGCGCTGGCGGCAGGCGCTGACGCGGTTCATCTAGGACAGGACGACCTGGCGCCCGCCGATCTCCCTGCGAGCGCGCGCAAACGCCTCGCGATCGGCTGCTCTACCCACGATCTCGAGCAGGCCCACGCGGCTCGCGCTTCGGACATCGACTACCTGGCTTTCGGGCCGGTCTTCGACACCGGATCCGTGGCAACTCCCTACACGCCCCGAGGTCTCGCTGCGCTGCGCGAGATCGTGGCTGCCGCGGGAGCGCTACCCGTGGTGGCGATCGGCGGAATCGAAGAATCCAATCTCGCGAAGGTGCTCGGCTGTGGCGTCGCGGGGATCGCGGTGATTTCGGCGCTGGCTGGCGCGGAAAAACCGGCCGACGCAACTCGGCGCCTCGTCGAACATCCGGCCTGGAATGATCCGCGGAGGTCTGCATGACCGATCTGGGGCTGCGTGCGATGTCGGGCTTTGGTTTTTTCGCCATGATCGCGATCGCCTGGTGTGTATCGACCGACCGCTCGAAGATTCCATGGCGGGTGATCGCATGGGGCGTCGGTCTGCAGTTCGCGCTCGGACTGCTCTTGCTCAAGAGTTCTTTTGGCGCGGCCTTTTTTGTCGCCGTCAATCAACTCGTAAACGGGTTGCTCGTCTATGCAGCCGCGGGCACGAAGTTTGTCTTTGGCAGCCTGGTCGAGACCGGGTTCTCGTTCGCGCTGAACGTGCTGCCGGTGATCATTTTCATGGGCAGCCTGATCGCTATTCTCTATCACCTGGGCCTGGTGCAGCGCATCGTCAACGCATTTGCCTGGTTGCTCTCGAAAACCATGCGCGTCTCGGGGGCCGAAGCACTTGCCGCGGTCGCGAACGTGTTCGTCGGCATGGTCGAATCGGCACTCGTCATCAAACCCTACCTGGCGAGGATGACCCGCTCGGAACTCTTCAGTCTGATGACGTTGGGAATGGCCACTGTTTCGGGTTCTGTGCTGATCACCTACGTAGGGTTTCTGGGAAGTGTCGACGGTGCGGGCCATCTCGTCATCGCGAGTTTGCTTTCCGCACCCGCCGGGCTCTTGATTGCAAAAGTCATGCTCCCTGAATCCGGAAACCCCGAGACGGCAAGCGGTGCCAGCGCCACACAGTCGATCGATGATCTCGATAGTCGAGCCAGCAACATCATCGACGCCGCGGCGACCGGCGCGATCAATGGCCTGAAGCTCGCGGCCTATATCGGCGCGCTGCTGATCGCCTTCTATGCCCTGCTCGAAATGGCGAACAGCATCCTCGGCTATGCGGGAAGTTTCTTCGGCAATCCAACGCTCTCGTTTCAAGGGGTGCTCGGAATCATCATGACTCCGTTTGCCTACTTGATGGGGATCGCCTCGCAGGATGTGGCTCAGGTGGGATCACTGCTCGGGGTCAAGACCGTGCTCAACGAGTTCATCGCCTATCGCGAGTTGGGCGAATTGGTCAAGGCGGGCAGCTTGCAGCCCCGGTCGGTCATCATCGCTTCCTATGCACTGTGCGGGTTTGCCAACTTCGGCTCGCTGGCCATCTTGTTGGGGGGAATGGAAGGGATGGCACCGGATCGGCGACACGAGGTGGCGCGACTGGGAATGCGCTCGATTCTTTCGGGCACCCTGACCACGTTCATGACGGCCTGTATCGTCGGCATGCTCCTCTAGCCGCGGAAGGGGGGCACGACTCGATGTCGGAACCGCTCTGGCAGCCCACGCTGGAAAGCGTTGCGCGATCGCGCATGAGCGCCTTTGCGAGCTTTGCACGCGAGCAAGCCGGCGCACCGGATACAACCGGTGATGCCGGAATCAACTACCCAGCACTCCACCGTTGGTCCATCGATGAACCCGCCGCATTCTGGCGAGCGGTCTGGTTGTTTTGTGAGGTCCGCGGAGACGGTCCTGGAGATGTCGTTCTCACCGACGCCGACGACATTCGAAGCGCGCGCTGGTTTCCCGAAGCCCGCCTGAACTTCGCCGAGAACCTGATGCGGCGGCGCGACGATACCCCGGCTCTCATCTACCTCGACGAATCCGGACGGCGGGGCGAACTGTCTCACGCGGAGTTATATCGACGGGTCGCGAGTCTTGCCGAGCATTTGCGCGAATTTGGCATTGGCCCCGGGGATCGCGTCGCGGCCGTTTTGCAAAATGGACCCGAGGCCGTTATTGCAATGCTCGCCACCACGAGCCTCGGCGCGATTTGGTCGTCTTGTTCCCCGGACTTCGGCACCGAAGGCATCGTCGACCGCTTCGGTCAGATCGAACCGAAGGTCCTGCTGGCCGTGGATCGCTATGCATATGGGGGCAAGATCTTCGAACCGATCACGCGAATCCGCGAAGTGTTGAACGGTCTTCCGAGCGTTCGCGACACGATCATCGTCTCGTCGAGAGAACCGTCAGCGGGGCTTCAAGATCTGCCAAACACCCATCGTTTCGATGCCCTTGTGCACTCGAATCCAGCCGCAGCGTTGCGCTTCGAACGCTTCGGCTTCGATCACCCGATCGCCATCCTCTATTCATCGGGCACGACCGGCAAACCGAAGTGCATCGTGCACGGAGCCGGCGGGACGCTGTTGCAGCACCTGAAGGAACACCAACTCCACACCGACCTCGCTCCAGGGGATCGAATTTTCTACTTCACTACATGCGGTTGGATGATGTGGAACTGGCTGGTCTCAGCCCTCGCTTCGGAGGCGACCCTGATCCTCTACGACGGTTCCCCATTTCATCCCGACGGCCTGCGCTTGTTCGAATTGATCGACCGGGAGGCGGTCAACGTGGCCGGGGTATCGGCAAAGTTCATCGACGCGGTCGCCAAAGACGAGCTGCGCCCCGGCGATTCGTTCCCGTTGGAAAAGCTTCGGGCGATCCTTTCGACGGGATCTCCGTTGGCTCCGGAAAGCTTCGACTTCGTCTACCGGGCCATCAAGGCGGATGTTCAGCTTTCGTCGATCTCCGGAGGTACGGATATCGTCTCGTGTTTCGTGCTCGGCAACCCCATCCTCCCAGTGCATCGCGGCGAAATTCAATGCGCCGGCCTGGGCATGGCGATTGACGTCTACGATGACTCGGGCGACCCGCTACTCGACGTCGAGGGGGAACTGGTCTGCACCAGGCCCTTTCCCTCGATGCCCGTGAAGTTCTGGAACGACCCCGACGGAAGCCGCTATCGCTCCGCATATTTTGAGCGATTCCCGGGCGTGTGGTGTCACGGCGACTGGATTCGCCGCACGGACCGAGGCGGATTCGTCATCACCGGGCGATCCGACGCCGTACTCAACCCCGGTGGTGTGCGGATCGGGACCGCGGAGATCTATCGACAAGTCGAACGATTGGATTGGGTGCTCGAATCCCTTGCGGTGGGCCAGGACTGGGAGGGCGACGTTCGGGTCGTGCTCTTCGTGAGGCTGCGCGACGACACCCTGCTCGACGACGCGATGCGAAACGAAATCCGCAAGATCATTCGCCAGCACGCCAGTCCGAGGCATGTACCCCAGCGAATCGTTCAGGTTCCCGACCTTCCGCGCACTCGCAGCGGGAAGATCACCGAACTAGCAGTGCGCGACGTCATTCACGGTCGCGCGGTCAAGAACGCGTCCGCCCTCGCCAACCCCGAAGCGCTTGCGCACTTCGCCGATCGCGAGGAATTGGCGAATTAGCCCTAGAGTTTTTCGAGCCGTACCTTCAGTTCGTCGCAGACTCGAGTGAATTCGCTCAGGGCGAGTGGAACTTTTTCGGCGGCATCGCCGAGGTCGCCGCTGCGACCTATGCACTGAAGCTCTTCACACAGGTTGGAGAGCGTCATGGCACCGACGTTTGCGCTCGAAGACTTGAGGGTGTGAGCGGCGCGTTCGAGTTCTTCAGCGTTCGAATTCGCCAGCGCGGGGGCGAGCACTGAGACCAACTGATCCGCGTCCGCGAGATATTGATTGAGTAGTTCGGCCATGAATTCATTGTCGCCGTCGGCGATCTCTTCGAGCGCGGCATACGCCGTCGCGTCGATCGCTGGCAACTCTGGTTCAGTCATACTTTCCTCGACCTTTTTCCCATCGGCGGCCGCCAATTGCTCAACGGTCGCAGTGCTGGAGTATCTTGACGATGTGTGGCTCAGCTAGGTATCGGCAACTGCCGGGGGCAAAAGAGCGCCGAATGGAGCAGCAGGGCATTCAACGACAAAAGCCGGACAAGTGCTGATCTTGCCCTCGGGATTGCGCCCAATGGGACTAGGGCGTTTATCTGGACCGCACCTGGCTCGGTCAGGGTTCTTCAACAGGAACAGGCTGCTAGCCAGAGTTTGCCGTGGCCGTTCCGCCGCCGGGATCCGTGTGATTGGGCGGGTCGGACGGTTCGTCCTCTTCGCCTCTCGCTTCATCGCCGACGACTTCTTTCGCCATGAAAATCTCGACGACCAACAAGATCACCCCGATCACGATGGCGGAGTCGGCGATGTTGAAAGTTGGCCAGGTATAACCCCCAAAGAGATGAACATCGAGAAAGTCCACCACCTCTCCGAAGCGCAGTCGATCGGTGAGGTTGCCCAGTGCTCCGCCGAGCACGACCCCCAACGCGGTGGCCGAGAGAATCTCGTCGGAGCGCAATTTCCGGAAGAACACCAACAGCAACGCGATCGCGAACACGGTCGTCCCTACGAAGAAGACCATTCGTTGTTCGAAGGGTCCGTCGGCGAAAAAGCTGAACGCCCCGCCGCCGTTGCGGGCGTGGGTGATATCGAAAAGACCCGGGATCACTTCGATGCGGTCCGCGTAGCGAATCGTCGTGTTGATCCAGTGTTTGGTCAGCTGATCGAGGGAATACACGATCAGCAGCGAGATCAGAAATGCAATTGTCTTTGGACTCTTCAGGCTCATGATTGAATCAGCCTATCACAATGCTTCGGGAGATCCTCGACCGAACGACTGCCGATCTCACCGCCACTCCTGATAACCCGGTGGGCTGAGTCGCAGCGCTGCGTCAGCCGCGGCCCGCAACAGCGTTGCGTTCGGGTCGAGGGCCTCTTCTCGCAAACAGGCCTCGGCCATCACGATTGCATGCTCGTGCACCGAACACGCCGCCCGATAGCGAATCTCGCTCGGGCTCTCGGCGCAACGCGC
Organism: Myxococcales bacterium; assembly: GCA_022563535.1. Taxonomy (NCBI): domain Bacteria; kingdom Pseudomonadati; phylum Myxococcota; class Myxococcia; order Myxococcales; species Myxococcales bacterium. The sequence continues at coordinate 35,130 of JADFNE010000013.1, read as the reverse complement.
AACTTCGCAATCTTCCGACACTTCGGCGCCCCGGTTGGGATTTTGCACGGGAAGCGAATCCCGGACGCGAGAAATCATGCTCACGAGAACCAGTTGGCGTGTGGGGGCCGGCAGGTGGGGAATGAGAAACCGAAAGGCGCCAGGCACAACGACTCCCGCGCTCAATGACGCACGATTTTCGGCGTCAGCGAGATAGCGTTCGGCCGCGTCCAGGCAAACCGCCGAAAGCAATTCTCCAATGACATCGGCATTGTCCTCCGCGGGAATCCCCTGCGCCCGACCGACCCAAGGATCCGGCTGGTCGTTTTCGCGAGCCTTGGCCGAAGGCTGGCAACCCGCCGCCAAGTACGCGAGCGCAAGGGCCAGCTCGCGTCGTCGCACCGGGTTGTCCTCGCGCGAGAGACTGCGAACGGCGTGACCCAGGCGAACCAGCGCGTGCAGCCCGAGCTGGGTTTCTGCGAGTCCATCCCCGACCTGCGCAAAGGCTTCGGCCAAAACCCCCGACCAGGTCGATCCAACCAGCGCTTGCTCGTAACTGGCCAACCAGTCGGAAGCGCGGTCGAGCTGGCCCCGGACAGCTTCGCGTTCATCTGCGCGCAAGGGCTGGCCCTCTTGCAAAGCGGGCAAGCGAGGCAGATAGACATCCATCAAGCCCGAAATCAGCGCGGCGTGGCCCAGGCTCTCCAATGCTTCCGCCGCCATCGGAGCGTAGTTGGGCTGGGCATTCGCGTATTCGAAGCTACAGAGATGAAGCCGTTCGAGGGCGTAATCGAGTTCGCTCATCGCCTTTGCATCTCACTGGCAGCACGGAAGTAGAATTGCGGCAAGTCGGCATGCTACTCATCCCCCGGGGCCTATGCCCGCGATTCCCGCCGCCGCATCCGAACACATTCGCTACGCTGCCGCGCGCAGAACACAATTCCAAAAGGACCGCTACATGAGTTCCCCAAACGTCACCGAGAACCAGATCCTCGACGCCCTGCGTCCGATCGTAGACCCCGATTTCCACAAGAGCATCGTCGATCTCGGGTTTGTCAAAGACATCAAGATCGACGGCACTGGCGTTTCTTTTGCCATCGAACTCACGACCCCGGCGTGCCCTGTCAAGGAAGAATTCGAGCGTGATGCGATGAACCGGGTGGGCGCACTCGACGGCGTGGAAAGCGTCGCAGTCCGCATGACTTCCCAGTCTCGGCCGACCCCCGGCAGTGTCGAAGCCGATCGCGAAGACGTCTTGCCCGGCGTGTTTCACACCATCGCGGTGGCTTCGGGCAAGGGCGGTGTCGGCAAGAGCACAATCGCGATCAACCTGGCGCTGTCCCTGAAGAAGGCGGGGGCGCGGGTTGGGATCATGGATTGCGATGTGTACGGTCCCTCGCTGCCGCTGCTGACCGGAACCCGCGGTCGCCCGGAAACGGAGGGCAAGAAGATCGTTCCGCTCGAGGGCCACGGACTCAAACTGATGTCGATCGGTTACTTCACCAACGACGACTCTCCGGTGATCTGGCGTGGACCGATGGTTCACGGTTTGATTCGCCAGTTTTTGAGTGACGTGCTCTGGGGAGAACTCGACTATCTGATCATCGACATGCCACCGGGCACCGGCGACGCCGCACTGACGTTGACCCAGAACGCTCCGCTTTCCGGGGCGCTGATCGTCTCCACCGCCAATGATCTTTCGCTGATCGATGCTCGCAAGAGTCTCGAAATGTTTCGCAAGGTCAACATTCCGATCTTGGGCCTGGTCGAAAACATGTCGTTCTTTACGCCGCCGGAACTTCCCGATCGCAAGTACTACATCTTTGGCGAAGGCGGCGGGAAGCGCATGGCGCAGGATCTGGACGTGGACTTCCTGGGCGAGGTGCCGATCGATCCGCGCATCGCCGAAGAAGGAGACCGGGGACGGCCAATCTTGCTGAGCCATCCGGAATCCGAAATCGCTCAGATCTTCGAAGCACTGGCGGCCCAGGTAACGCGCAAGTTGGCCCGGCTCGAAGGCGAAGGGGTCTTCGACAACTAGGAGCCTGACCCAAGACTCGTCGCGACGCCCATGCGCCGATGCATCGCCGCCTGGGCTTTCCACGAGAGTCTTGGGTCCGGCTCCTAGCGATCTATTTTGCGGCTGCCGTGTAGCAGGTGGCGGTAGTACACCGGGGCGGGACCGATCGGGACTTTTCCGTATCGGGCGGTGTATTCGGCGTAGCTGATCTGCTCGAAGACAACGGTATTGGGCGGTTCGAAGAACGCATCTTCGAGTTTGATGCCCCGCTGCCAGCCCGTGTACGCGAGAAACCCGGTGGACCCAGTCTCGCGCACGAAGGTCTCCATCTTGATCGGAAGCTGGGGGTCAGAACTCGTGACCACAACTCGCCGCCGACCGTTATCATTGGTGAGTTGATAGATTTCGTAGCCGATCGAGCTTGCTGCCAGGAAACCCTCGTCCACTTTCTCGCCGCCGGACGCGAGCAGTTCGACAAGTTCCAGCCCGAAGGGGCGACCCCGCGTCGCATCCTCCTCGACCGACGCAAGGTTGCGCTCGATCGCCGCGCCGTCAGCCAGGGCCGAATCATAGACGTAGTAGCGGGGCCCATTCACGATCGTGGTAATCGGATGACCCGCTACGACGGTATCGGCGCGAAACAGCGCACCCTTCGACCAATAGTGGGTCGTGATGCTTCCGAACTCCGTATCGACCCGACTGCGTACGTACCAAGTCTGCCCCGGAGCGCCGGATGAAATGGAAGGCAGCGCCGCAGGCGTCTTTGCGGCGGCTTTTGTTTCAGAGTCCTTCACATCCAGTGCAGCGGCCGCACCGGACAGCGTGAAGGTCGCGAACCATGCGATCGCGACAACCCGAGTGCGCCTGGCTATCGCCCGTTTCATCTTCGTTCCCTCACCTCTTCGAGCGCGATGGCGCTCCCGTGCCTCGCAAGCGATGACCCCCCAACGGCTCGAGACGGCCATTGCACCATCGCCGCAGAGAATATCGGACTCACCTCCAAAAATTCGGGTTAAGCTAGCGGATCATGAAAATCGTACTGGCAATCGCGGGTTCGGACCCGACCGGGGGCGCGGGGTTGCAGGCGGATCTGCAGGTGATTCGCCACTTCGGTTGTCACGGGATGGGCGTGTTGACTGCCCTCACGATCCAGGACACGGCCAAGGTGCACAGCGTTCTGCCCGTGTTTCCCTCGGTGGTGCTCGATCAACTCCGCTGCCTGGTGCGAGACGTTTCGCCCCATGCGGTAAAGATCGGCATGCTGGCCTCGGACGACGTTGTGCGAAATGTCAGCTTGGGCTTGGCGAGCATCGATCCCGATGTGCCCGTGGTGGTAGATCCCATCTTGTTCGCGAGCGATGGGACGTCACTCCTCGAACGCCGGGCCTGGCCAGCCTTGCAGGGTATCTTTTCCCGCTCGACCCTGGTCACGCCGAACCTGCCCGAAGCAGAGGCACTCACGGGCGTCGACGTTTCGAACAGGCAAGGTTGTGAAAAAGCCGCACGGGTTTTCATCGAAAAGTTCGAGTGCCAGGCGGTGCTGGTGAAAGGCGGGCACCGCGAGGGCGCCCCGGACGATCTCCTGGCGGTTCGAAGTTTCGACGATCAAATCGAAGGGAAAGTCGATATTTCATACTCGTGGCTCGAGGGCCTTCGCATCGATATCCCGGCCGGACCCGTTCACGGAACCGGGTGCGCACTCTCCTCTGCAATTGCGGCAGAACTCGCGAAGGGAAGCGGCCTCGCGGACGCAGTCGAACGTGCGCGCAGCTTCGTCGCGGCAGCGCTCGCGGACGCACAGGCAACGGGATCGGGCGCTCACGTTCTCGGCTACTCCGCACCCGTATGAGTCATCCCAGCGAGCAAGCCGATTCCACTGTGGCTGAGAATGGGACCACGCCGGCCGAAGTTTACGCCGCGCGCCTCGAGCGCCACACGGGTGAACTCGCCCGTTGGCGGCGATTGGACGGCACTCTCTCGAATCTTCGCTTGCTGAGCTTCGCAATCGCCGCCGGGGTCGGTTGGTTCGCATTCGGTAGCCAATCCATTGCGCGGGGTTGGACAGTGCCCCCCGTCCTGGTCTTTATCGCGTTGCTGATCGCGCACGACCGCGTGATCCAAATGCGCAAACGCGCGTCGCGTCGCGCGGAGTTCTACCGGGCGGGGATCGCACGCCTCGAAGACCGCTGGATGGGCCAGGGCAACACCGGCGACGAGTGGAGTGACCCCGGCCATCCCTATGCAAACGATCTCGATCTCTTTGGAGTGGGTTCACTCTTCGAACGCATCTGCACCGCGCGCACGCCGGTCGGCCAGGAGACCCTGGCGGACTGGCTAAAGACCCAACCCAGCGCTGCCATCGCCCGCGCGCGACAGTCCGCGATTGCCGAGTTGACACCCCGGCTCGAATTGCGCGAAGACATCGATTCGTTGGGCGCGGACTTGCACACCCAGTTCAGTCCAAAGCCGTTGGTCTCCTGGGCGAACGCTCCGGGGGACTTCGAGGCAAAGAAGTCGTTGAACGTGATTGCAGCTGTGCTCTCTTCTCTGAGTATTGGAGGTCTGGTTGTCTGGTTCTGGCTGGGGCTCGGCCCCCTGCCCTTCTTGTTTGCGTTGATCCCTCAGATGATTTTCGCGGGAATCCTGCACAGGCGCATCGGGAAGATCCTCGCCGCAATCGACACGCCAACCCGGAACCTCGCCCTGCTGCGCGACCTGCTGGCTCGCCTCGAAAATGAAACGGCCGAGAGTCCGCTGCTGGTTTCCCTGGTAGAGCGCCTGCAAACCCGGGGCGTATCTTGCGCCCAGCGCATTGCCGAGTTGCGCAAGCTCGTGGATTTGCTCGACGCGCGGCGCAACCAACTTTTTGCCCCGATTGCCGCGCTGTTCCTATGGGGTACGCAACTCGGCCTCGTAATCGAACGCTGGCGGGTACAATGGGGCGGCGTCCTCGAAGACTGGCTGAGTGCCGCGGGACAATTTGAGGCCCTGGCCTCGCTATCCGGATACGCCTACGAAAACCCGGACTCGATTTTCCCTGAAATCTGCGAGGGGGAACCCAAACTCAGCGCTCGAGCCCTGGGGCACCCGCTGCTTCCGAACGATCAGTGCGTACGCAACGACCTCGAACTCGGAGCCGATCGACGCGCGCTGATCATCAGTGGCTCGAACATGTCCGGCAAGAGCACCTATCTCCGCACCGCCGGCTGCAACATTCTCCTCGCCCTGGCCGGAGCGCCAGTGCGCGCAGAGAGTCTGAGCCTGACCCCACTCGCAATTGCAGCATCGATTCAAATCAATGATTCGCTGTTGGAAGGGACCTCGCACTTTTACGCCGAAATCAAACGACTGCGCCAGATCGTAAAAATCAGCGAAGGGGAATTGCCGGTTTTATTCCTCTTGGATGAAATTCTCCACGGCACCAATTCTCACGACCGGCGAATCGGCGCCAGTGCGGTGGTCAAGGGGTTGGTCGAGCGAGGGGCGCTGGGACTGGTGACCACCCACGATCTCGCGCTCGCGAAGATCGCCGACGAGATGGCACCGGCCATCGAGAACGTGCACTTCCAAGATCACCTCGAAGAAGGCCGGATGGCTTTCGACTATCGAGTGCGCAAGGGGGTGGTCGAGAAGAGCAACGCGCTCGCGCTGATGCGCGCAGTGGGCCTGGATGTCTAGCATCACGGCAACACCCGTACATCTCCTGGGCTCAGTCTGTACTGGCTACCTCTGGCTTCCCTCTGGAAGCCACTAGCCTCGCGATCCCGTCGTAACTGTATTGATCCGCCTGGCGCCGCAAAGCCAGGGCAAAGTCGACGTCGTTTTTTGCGACTTGATCAATCAGCTTGCGCAGTCGATCGATGTCCGCGACAGCGGAGGCCTCACGCAATTGCCTCACGAGGTTCGGTGCCAATTGCGGTGGGCACGCCGCCTCGACCGTTTGGCCCGGGGACTTCGCGGCGACTTCTTCTGCCTGAACGTCGTTCACTGTGTGGCGCAAGTGCTGCATCGCTACCCGGACTACATCGGCCTTGCTTGTCGGCTTGCGCAGATAGCCGTCGCAGATCCGGTTGATTCTGTCTTCGTCCTGCTTCAACGCAGATGCGGTAATGGCGACCACGGGAATATTTCTCAGATTGGCGTCCTCCTTGAGTCTGGCAGAAGCCTCGTAGCCGTCCATCTCGGGCATTTTCATGTCCAACAAAATCAGATCGGGCCGGTGTTGCTGCGCCATGGTAAGTGTCTCGATCCCGTTCTTCGCTTCGATCAGATTCAGGTCGAACTGTTCGAGATAACCTTTGAGTAGTTCACGGTTGTAGTCGATGTCGTCGGCAATCAGAATCGTTGATCCTGCAAAGGTAATTGTCTCAAAATTGATCCCTTCTTCGAAATTCCTGATTGCGATTGGGGCCTGCTCTGTGACCGCGACTTCCACGCCCTTCAGCACTACGGTGAAGACACTTCCGCTGCCATTCCGAGCGGAGGCAATGATCGTGCCGTTCATGATGTCCAGCAATTGCCGCACGATGGCCAGGCCCAGCCCGGTTCCCCCGTATTGAGCTTGCTTTTGACCGTCCTGCTGCTCGAAAGGCGAGAATATCTTGTCGCGTTGGCTCTCTGGAATTCCGATTCCCGTGTCGGCCACAGAGATAACCAGATCGATGCTGCTGCTGTGATTTTTATCGACTGATTCCACCTTCGCGGCAAGCGTGATTGAACCAGATTCAGTGAACTTGACGGCATTGCCCACGATATTCAAGAGGATCTGCCGCAATCGGATTTCGTCCAGCAGGAGAGCGTCCGGGACGTCGCCTGCGATGTCTACAGTAAATCCGAGACCCTTGTCCAACAGTTTTTCAGCGAAAAATTCCTCGATTTCTCGGAACAGAGGTGACAGGGAGACGACCGAATATTGCACTTCCAATTTCCCGGCCTCGATCTTCGAAAGGTCGAGAATATCGTTGATCAATCTCAGCAGTGATTTCCCACTGTCTCGAATTCGGGAAAAATAGTGACGTTGCGACGGCTCGGAAATCAAGGGCTGAAGGATTTCCGAGAAGCCGAGAATGGCGTTGAGTGGCGTACGCAGCTCATGGCTCATGTTGGCCAGGAAAACGCTCTTTGCGAGGTTTGCCGCCTCGGCCTTGTCTACTGCCACTTCCAATTCTCGCTTTTGCTCGGCAAGCAATCGTGTCTTCTCGTCTCGGGCCCGGGCGGTATAGGCGAGCTTGAGAAGGAGCCATATACCGGTCGCGATCATGAAGATGAAAACGCTCACGGAGATGCAGACATCCACCGCATTGTTTCGCCAGAGAACACGGAGAGTGCCGATCGGCTCGCCAGCGTGCTGGATCTCCATCTCGAATTCATGGATAGGCATCAAGCCAAGTCGAGAAAAAATCCTGTCGTGTGTGCTCATCTCCGAATTGTCGAGCTTCATGAACTCGCGCTGTCGGTAGTCCAGGACGGTCACTTCCGCGTAGTCGTTTGCCCGAGCTGCGAGCTCCATGTACGGTCGATGGGCCTGGTCGTCAAAATTCCAGAGCGAGGGCGCGAGAATCGCAGCATGCAGCGCCAATTCCTGACGTGTTTTTGAAACCACATGTTGCTGGTAAAAGAACACGAAGACGACCATCACGACAAATGCAATGGAAAACGTGATCGCCGGCAAGCGTCGCGAAATCCTGATCTCAGCTTCACTGCGAGTGTCTACCTGTGTCTGCATGTGAGCGGATTGCCGAGCATCTGTCGATTCCGCGTCCTTCGTCCGTTGTGATTCGATCGCCATCCGACTAGTTCGCCGAGACTGGATCATGTGCCGCCGGCATTGTTTTCGCCTCGCCCCCCGGCGGAAGCTGGTACACCGGAACAAATTTCCTTGGCCCAAAAAGCGTCTCATAGCTCCATTGCTCGATGTTCGCGGAGGTAATCAATTGAACGACGGGGCCCGATCGAAAGGCGATTCCGTCGGTTCTGTTTCCGGGCCGCTTTCCATTCAGGATGCTCGCAATCATGTCGACTGCCATGACGCCCTGCTGCTTCGGGTTGTCGTTCGGGGCAGCCAAAATTTTCCCTTTCCGAATCAGCTCATGCACATCCGGAATCAAATACGTCGAGATGACCTTGAGGTTCGGATGCCGGCCCTTCCACCCTTCTAGCTCGGGAGGCCGGCCATCGGCATTCGTGCTCAGCGTAGCGACCGCCGCAAGAGCATTGCCGACGAGGTAGTCGATGTTGGTATGTTTTCGAAAAAGCAATCCGAGTCGAAAGCGTTGCAGCCCGTCGCCCGTATCTCCAAAGATCGGTCCGATGATCTCGATCCGGTCCATAGCGCCATGTTTTTCCAACGCTTCGATGAATCCACGAAAGGTTTCATCGACCCAGCCGAGGCCCTCGGGACCCGGCATCATGGCAACCTTGATTTTTCGATCGGCAGAATGTTCGGCGAGAAATCCACCCGCCGCAAAGCCCATTTCATACCAGGGCACCACGGCTTTGGCGTCGATGGCCGGATGATACGTGTCAATACACACGGGTACGATCGGAACGCCCCGCCGCTCCAGATCTTCGTAGATCTCGCCTAGATGCTTCGTGCGGTATTCCACCTGCCCAATGATGACGCCGTCGATATTGCCTTTCCGAACCGCCTGCTCCAGTTGCCGGACCTGCGTCCCCAGCCTGTGATATCCGCCGGCCTGGTAGAGATCGATACCGATCCCGAGCCGCCGCGCTTCGGAGATGATGCCCAGGTTGACCGATACCCAGAACGGGTCCTTGACGTGAGGAAGCAAAACAGCCAACCGCGTGCCGGGCGGGGGCCGCTGGGCGCCCAACCACGGTTCGACGATGGGCCCCTCCAGGCTGGGCGCGGGGTGCCCCGGTTTTTTATCTCGCGTGCTGTAGCGACCGTAGTAGCTATTGACGAGTACAGGACCTTCGGCATCACGCCGACGCAGTTCCTGGTCGATCAAGTCATAGACCTCAGGGGCCAGCGGGGGCGCGTGCGCGGCAAGTTGGCCGGAGCCGTCATTCGCCGACTGCTCGGGGGCCGGCTCCGCGGTCGAAGCGATTGCGAAGGTGAAGACACCCACCAAGACAACAGCAAGGGGATCCAACGTCGCCCTACACGCATGCGCGATAAGCGCGAACCATGCATGACCTCGGAGAGCTGGGTCTTCGAAGTCTTCACGAAATATCACGGGGGCACCCCAGTCTGAGTCCACGGGCTTGCGCCTGCACCGCGTACCGAGTCGAACTCGTCGTGTTGTCGTCGGTCAAGAGTACTGGAATCTTGCTGCTGCGGACAAGGCGCGGAGTACAAATGCCTCGATGATCCTCGAACCGCAAGGCCGGGCGGATTCATCGAGATGTCGAGGATACACTGGAGCACTCCTGGTACATTCTACTTAGTCGAATGCAGAGCTGGCACTCGCCAGACACCCCAACCCCTCCCCTGCCAGATCGAACTGCCCGACCGGAAGCATGGGGGATCTCCGAAATCAAAACCCGGTAAACCGCCAGGTTGCATCTTGAAATATCAGACTAGTCTCTGCTTGGATTTTCTCACCGGGAACCGGGGAGGGAGCAGTGACACGGTCATTCGCGGTGCGTGGTGTAGCGACAATCGCGTGCGTAGCAGTGGTACTGCCTGCAGCAGTGGCAAGCGCGGCGTACAAGATGGAAATGGACGAGACCCGGTGGATCAGCCTGGGGGCCAACCTCCGAACGATCATCGGCGCAAGGCAGAATCGAACCACACCCAAAGCTTCTGACGACGACTGGGCGTTCGACATCGATCTCGAGACCGCCTGGATGTACCTCAGCGGTCAAGTGCACGAGTGGATCAAATTCGATGTCAATGTCGACCTCAGCTCCACAGGCACATCGCTGCTCGATGGCATCGTAAAATTCGAGATCAATGACCAGCTCAACGTCTGGGGCGGGCGAATGATCCCGCCAAGCGCTCGCGCGAATTTCAGCGGACCGTTTTTTCTGAACACTTGGGTTTATCCGTTGGTATCAGACCGATTCCCGCAGATCTTTTCAGGCCGAGACGATGGGGTTGCGTTCTGGGGCCAGGTCGGAGACGGCATGTTCAAATATCATATCGGCCTCTTCGAGGGCGCCGGCAGCGAGTCCAAGCTGCCTTCGATTGATGCAAAACTCAGCATCGCGTTTCTCGATCCGGAGCCCGGCTACTACAACAGCAGCACCTATTTCGGCGAGAAGGACATACTCACCCTGGGTGCGGTGGTTCAGTACCAGGCCGACGGAGCAGGCGAAGGTCATGATTTCACCGGGCTCAGCATTGACCTGCTCTTCGAAAAAAACCTCGACGACCTGGGGACCCCCATGCTTGATGCCGCCTGGTTCTTCTACGACAACAACGGCGGCAGTACTGCCGCTGGGAATGCTCGCCCAGATGGCACTGCGTACTACATCACCGCAGGCTGGTACCTACCGGGATTGTACGGGCCCGGCAAGCTGAAGGGTCAGCTCCAGCCGCACGTTCGCTATCAAGCGTTCAACGCGAATAACGGCGGCGAGAATGAGCGGCGATGGGATGTCGGAATCAACTACTACGTCAAACAAATGAACGCGAAGTTCGTCGTGTATTATGGGAACCAAGATTCGAGCTCGACCAGTGAGTCAAGCGAGGCATACTTGGGCTTCCAACTTTTATTTTAGTAACGACCACACCGGAATCATCGAATTACAAGGCTGAACCGGAGAAAGCAAAGGATGACCACCGAGTCCGAACACCACGCAAATACCAAGATCATGATCGTCGACGACACGACGGCGAATCTCGACCTACTCAATTCAATGTTGCGGCGGGTTGGCTATCGGGTTCAGCCCGCTCCGAGCGGCGCCCTCGCCCTGAGTGCGGCGGAACTCGATCCCCCAGATTTGATCCTCCTCGATATCAAGATGCCAATCATGAACGGCTTCGAAGTCTGCCAGAAACTCAAGGCAAACCCGCGCCTGAGAGATATCCCTGTGATTTTCATCAGTGCCTTGACCGAGGCAGCGGACAAGGTGAAGGCGCTCGAAGTCGGTGGAATTGATTTCGTCAGCAAGCCCTTTCAGTTCGAGGAAATCAAGGCGCGCATCGAGTTGCATCTTCGTCTATGTCGCTATCGCAATGACCTGGCGCGGAAGAATTCTGAGTTGGACGACGCACTCGAAAAGCTCAAGAGAACACAGGCCTACCTGGTCGATGCCATCGAGGATGGAGTGTGGGACTGGGACCTCGAGACCGGCAAAGTGAGCTATAGCGATCGGTGGGGCGCAATGCTCGGCTACCCACCGGGCAGCTTGGAGCCCACCCGCGAGACATTCGAGAACCTCTTGTTCCCCGAGGACAGGGAGCGAATCCTGGCGCTCACACGGGCCTGTATTGTCGACGGCACGGTCTATGACTGCGAATTCCGGATGCGCCCGCAGTCTGGCGGGCAGGTCTGGATCCGAAGCCGGGGCCGCGCTGTCGACTACGACCGACGCGGCCAGCCGCAGCGCATGATCGGAACGCATACCGACATTACAGCACGCAAGGAAGCCGAGTTGCAGCTAAAGCACGCGATCGACGACTTGTCGCGGTCAAACCAGGAACTGGAGCAGTTCGCATACGTTGCGTCGCACGACCTGCAGGAACCGATCCGGATGATCATCAGTTACCTGCAACTACTCGAGGAAAAATACGCTGAACATCTCGATGATAAGGCGCTTCAATTCATGCATTTTGCAGTCGATGGAGCGCACCGTATGCGGGTCCTGATCAAGGATTTGCTCACCTTGTCTCAGATCGGCGGGAACGACAAGACGCCAAACCCCGTCGACTGTCGCGATGCCATACAGGATGCGATCTTGAATCTCGACAAGGCAATCGCGGAGAGTCATGCCCAGATCGAGGTCGAAGCAATGCCGTCGATCGTGGCCGATCGCACGCAATTGACGCAGTTGTTTCAGAACCTCATTGCCAATTCGATCAAATTCCGATCGGAAAAGCCGCTGGTCATCCACATCAGCGCCGACCAGGAGGGCGATTCCTGGCATTTTCTCGTGCAAGACAACGGCATCGGGATCGACCCACAATATCGGGAGCGCGTATTCGTCATCTTCCAGCGCCTGCACGGCAAGCTCGACTATTCGGGTACCGGTATTGGTCTCGCCCTATGCAAGAAAATCGTCGAGCGTCGCGGGGGCAAGATTTGGCTCGAATCGAAGGCGGGACTCGGCGCAACCGTGCACGTCGTGCTGCCGGAAGACCCCGAAGCGACCCAGCGCGTGTAGGAACCCCTCGCCCGACCGACTCCATCGTTCGGCTCCCCTGATCAACCCGAATCAATCATGCATGCGCAACGAGCACCGCATATCCCCGTAAGTTGCCCAGATTCACCCGTTTATCGGAGTTTCATTGGACGATCACTCAAGTGAAGACCTGAGCGAGACGATGCGCAGTTCATGCGTCATAGACAGTGGTACATATTCATTCTCGACGGAAGGTTTCGAGGAGAGCAGACTTGATCGACCTCGGAACCATCGCTCAATTCACCGCGGCTGTTTTCTTCCTTGTCATAGGCATCCGATTGTTGCGGCTGAGCTTGCGCACGGGAGAAATTCCCGAAAGGCTGTTGGGTACTTACTTCGTCTTCGCGGGTTTGGCGTACGGGGTATGGCAGTTGCAAACATACCTCGAGCAAGCCTGGACCGGAGATCCGATCGATCTGTTGGCCTGGTCGCTCTATGCCGTGGGCGTGATCCCGTTTCTGCACTTCTCACGTGTGGTCTTTCGTCCCGACTCCGCTTGGGCCACCTGGTTGGTCCGACTCACCACGGTTTCGCTCGTGACTGGCCTGACGATGTGGATCGTCCAGGCCCGCGAGTACTACGTTCTCGACAACCCTTGGTACTGGGCCGTGTGGCTGGGATACTCGATTCCTTGCGCATGGTTTGCGATCGAGGCCTTCCTCTGTCACGCCAGTGCGAAGCGGCGGGTTCGGGTCGGCTTGTGTGATCACGTCATCGCGAATCGTTACCTGTTGTTTGGTTTGTTTGGCGTCTTTGAGATGCTTTCGTGCATCGTTGACGTCCTTTCTACATCCGAGGCGGAAAGCGCGATCGTCGTTACGGGTTTCGCCATCGCGCTCGGCCTGTTCGAAATACTTGGGATCGTAATCCTAGTCCTCGCCTTCTTCCCACCGACCTCCTACCAGCATTGGCTCGAGTCGCCCACTGGGGCAGAAAGCATGAAGGGCTGACGATGTCGCCCACGCTATTCGATCATGCTGCCGATCGGCTCGAGAGCAATACCCACCTCTCCCGACTCGAGGCCCGGGGAACGTTGCGCATTGCGCTCAAGGACGCGGGCCTGGATGTGAAGAACCTCACCCTCGATGAGCTCTCGGCCGTTTTCGAAAAAATAATGCCCAAGCAGCTCGAAGATCGCGGGATCGACTCCGCCGCCACGACCTGCAGCGCCGTGATGGCGGAAATTGCAAGCACAGCGGATACCAGCGCGGCTCCGGTCGCGAACGCCGACTCGGTTTTCCGGCGTCTCGGCGGGGGCGGTTGAGCGTTCCAAGCAGACGCGAACCCTCCACTGCTCCAATCCCGCCCGATCGCCATCTCGTCTAGCCCACATCGGCCAGGTTCAATTCACTCAATGATCACTCAAGTGAATCCCTGAGTAAGACGATGCGCAATCCACGTAACATACACAACATTACGTATACGTTATTGGCGGAAACTTTCGAGGAGAGCGGAATTGATCGATAGCGCACTCATCGTGCAACTGATCGCGGCTGCTTTCTTTCTGGTCGTAGGCATCCGATTGATAATGCTGAGCTGGCGCACGGGAGAAACTCCCGAAAAGCTGCTGGGCGCTTACTTCGTCTTCACGGGTTTGGCGTACGTGCTCTGGCAGTTGCCGCTGTACTTCGAACAGGCAATGACCGGAAACCCGATCGATCTGGTGTCCTGGGCGCTCTATTGCGTGGGTGTGATCCCGTTCGTGCTCTTCGCGCGACTGGTCTTTCGTCCAGAAATCGCTTGGGCCACGGGGTTGGTCCGGTTCTGCATCGTTGCGCTCGTGGCCGGCATGACGGCATGGATCGTCCAGGGTGAAGAGTATTACGTTTTCCAAAACCCTTGGTACTGGGCCGTGTGGCTGGGATACTCAATTCCCTGCTTGTGGTTTGCGATCGAGGCTTTCCTCTGTCACGCCAGTGCAAAGCGGCGGGTGCGGGTCGGCTTGTGTGATCACGTCGTCGCGAATCGCTACCTGTTGTTTGCTCTCTTTGGCGTCTTTCAGACATCCGCGTGTTTCAATGACCTCGCTACGACTCCCATGGAGACGAGCTTGGCATTCCAAAGGACGATGGCGTCCGTGACCGGCGCGATCGAGATGTGTGGGATCGTGACGCTCTTCCTTGCCTTCTTTCCGCCGGTCTTCTACCAGCGTTGGCTCGAATCGGCCACAGTGCCAGAAAGCATCGAGGGCTGACCATGTCGACGACTCTGTTCGATCATGCTGCCGATCAACTCGAGAGCAACACCCCCCTCTCCCGACTCGAAGCCCGGGGAACGTTGCGCATTGCGCTCAAGGACGCGGGCCTGGATGTGAACAACCTCACCCTCAATGAGCTCTCGGCGGTCTTTGAAAAACTGATGCCAGCAGAGCTCGAGGCTCGCGGTATCGATTGCGCCGCTACGACCTGCACCGCCGTGATGGCAGAAATCACAAGAACAGCCGATACCAGCACCGCTCCGATCCAAAATTCCGACTCGGTCTTCCGGCGCCTCGGCGGGGTCGGCTAAGCCTTCCCAACAGACGCGGACCTTCCCCTTCTTCTCCAACCCCACCGCGAGCACGTTCCCGTGGATTCTCTCGAAGGACCCCGCGCTTTCTCGCTGAGCGTGCTATTCGATCTCCCCAATCGATCAGGACCTAACGGGAGAAGAACCACATGCTGGACCTCATGAACATCGCCAAGACCGAGAATTCCGGCGGCGATTTGCTGGGGCTTCTAGGCAAACTCTTTACCACCAGCAGTGTGCGCCCGAAAGGCTACCCCGATGCGGTGATCTGGCAGGGAGGCAACCACGACGGCCAGGTCAACCCAGTGGCACATTCGCTCACCGACGCGTACGCGCTGCTCGGCACCGTCGCCGCTATCGATGTGCTCGGGCTTCCCTATTACGCGGTACCCATGTGGGCGCAGTATCGACACGACCTTGCCCTCGAACCCCTGAGTTGGTTCGGAAACATGCCGTGCGCGTCTATCAAGTGGTCGACCGCCGGCGACGCCTACGTGAACGACGGCAAGGGTGGCAAGGTCGTGGTCGCGGGCAAGAGTGGCAACGCGCCCCTGCGAACCCAGGCCGGGGTCTACTGCAATGTGCGCCCCTACGGTTGTGTGACGGTGGTGCGCAGCATGCCGAACCTTCCCTACTCCCAGGACCGCGCGGCGTTCAAGGTCGACTCAAAGACCGGCATCATCCACTCGGAGATGAATACCCCCGGTGTCCAGATGGCGTACGCGGGACGGCGCTTCCTGAGAATGGTGAACGAGTCGGGCAAACTCGGCCGGGTTGCCATGAAGCCCACCCAGGCCATGGAAGACGGCATCAATACCGGGCTGTTCTCGTGGCTGCTGCAGGACACGAAGTTCAGCATCGGCCGCAAGTACGCGGTAGACGGATACGTTGAACACAGAGAACGGGTAGATAAGATCATCGCTTTGCTTCCAAAGGACTTCAAGCAGGGCATGGAAAATTGGAGTGGGCAGATCGAACTGCACATCGCCGACACGAACTACGGTCTGTTGCTATGGGACCTGATCGAACATCAAGAGGTGATCATCCTGGCGACCGATCTCGACGGAGATCGTCTGACCGATCTATTGGCCGACGTCTCGGACCCGCTGCGCCGGTTCGGCGACCTGGTGCTACAGAAAGTCGGCGCCAAAGAAAGCATGAAAGATCTGTGGGGCGAGATGGGATACACCACCGGCAACGGCCGGGATATGACCTCGGTGATGTACAGGATGAGTGGGCCGCCGATCCACGAACAGACCCTGGGCTCCGCCGACGCCATGTTGCTGCGCCTGCTCGACGGGGATGAATCGATGGGTGGGACCAAGAAGCCCTACGATCCTCGCATCCACTTCGTACTGATCCGAGAGGCATATCGGGATGCAAACCCCGACAACGCGGAACTCCATGCATGGTTGGACGCGGCGCTCGCAACCTTCGACGAGATCTACGCGGGGGAGCGCCCCGGATTCCTCGAAGGCTACCAGAAGCTCAAGGCGACGATCACGCCCTGGGGTGCATGAACTGGGGTATATTCATTCCGAACATGATTCCGAGCATGACTCCTTGCATTCACCTCCTGCGGAGATCCCCGGATGACGACCTGCTTTCCCCCGGTTCCAATCGATTCTGTCCTCGACAATCCAGACAGCATTCGCAGCCGAATTGAAGCGAATGGTCCCTACGCTCCGGTGCAGCGGTACTTCAACAGCGACGCCGAGTACAAATCCAACGCGGGATCTGCGAGCCGCGAGAAGCCGATGTTCATCGCGTCCGTTTTTCGCGGCGATTGGGCTTATGAAGAGCCGTTGATCCCGGACGTAGACGACCTGCTGCACCATCCCAAGTTCAGCGAAGCCGCGAGCGACATCTTTGGATCGAGTCGCATCCGACCCTTCTCCGTCTATTCCAACCTCACCTGGCAGCTTCCCTTTTCCCAGGGCGGGGGACACATCGACGTGCCCGAATTTCGCGGCGTCAATCGAACCGACCATCCCATTTGGGTGCTGACCAGCATGAATCACTCGCGGCTTTTTGAAGCCGAGCGCGTTCAAATCGCGACTTCGGTTGCGTGGTTCTATCGCGGTAGCGATGGGGGTTTCGACTACTGGCCGGACGGACCCAATGCTCCCATGAAGACCCACGAGGGTTCGATCTTCAATACCGCGGTGGTGGGCGACAACGACCGCATGTTTCATCGGGTGCGGCCCACGGGCGATGCAGAGAAGGGGCTGCTCTCGGATCTCACCTCCGATGCACGCCTGGTCTACAAGAACGGCGACTGCTGGACCATCGAAGACCGAGGCGAAACACGGGCCGAACTGACTTACGAACAGCTGCGCATCAGCATTTCGTGGAAGGCGCGGGTCTTCCAAGACGAAAACGATGAGCAGCGTTATCTGCAGCACAGCGAGGACATGTCCATCAACCAGGTTTGGGAGCGGTTTTGTTCCGATCTCGATCGCCGCGGTATCGCATACGAGCGCCCCGCGAAACCCGAGCAAGACCCGGCATGGATCGAACTTTTGTCCGCGACCTACGTTCAAGAGCCCAGCGCGAGCCCCGCCGCCTGACGTGAGCAAGCCGACCCCCGAGCAGAAGACTCGTCGAGAATCGCAGGTTCCCAAACTGGATCTCAGGGACGCTCGCTCGCCGGATCCGGTAGTTCGCACCCAGTTCCAGCGGGGCCTGCGAGATGCGCTGACCCAGTTCGGGTTCGTTCGCATCGGCGGACATCAAATCGACAAAGATTTGATCCTCGAGGTCTACCGGGAATTCGAAAAGTTCTTTTCGCGCGACAGTCCGGAAAAGGCGCTGTGCGCTTCCGCCGCGGGGGGGCAGCGAGGGTTCACCGCCTTTGGCATCGAACACGCGAAACAACAGCGCGAGCCCGACCTGAAAGAGTTCTATCACGTGGGTCGTGAACTCCCCCCCGATCATCCCCTGCGTGCCCACTACCCGGACAACATCTGGCCTGAAGACATCCCGGAACTGCGAGCTGCGAGTCTTGCACTCTACGACGCCCTCGACGCGTGTGCGGGTACATTGCTCGAAAGCCTGGCGCTGGGGTTCGAACTACCAAAGGAAACTTTTTCCGGGATGCTGCGCGATGGAAACAGCATCCTGCGCGCGCTTCACTATCCACCACTCGCTAAAGCCCCGTCCGCCACCGGCAGGGCTGTTCGCGCGGCGCCCCACGAAGACATCAACTTGATCACGTTGCTCTGCGAAGCCACAGACGCGGGTCTCGAAATTCTGACTCGCGAGGGGCAGTGGCTTGCGATTCCCGCACACGTGGGAGAAATCATTGTCGACGCAGGTGACATGCTCGCGCGCGTGACCAACGACGTCGTCCCCGCCGCCACCCATCGGGTCATCACACCGGACGCAGTCCGCGACCGCCACCGCTACTCACTGCCCTACTTCGCCCACCCCTACCCCGACTGCGATCTGAGTGTGCACGAGGCGTTTGTCGAGCCCGAGACCCCGGCAAAGTACCCGCCCACGACTGCAGCGGCGTTTTTGGAGGAGCGGCTCAAGGAGATCGGGTTGATCTCCTGACGGGTCAAAAAGAGATCGGTTTGATCTCCTGAACTTTTCGTTAGTAGTTGTTCAGTTCTGGAGCGTGGACGTCGACCGCTTTCACGTGGGAACCGTCCCGGAAACGCTCGGGACCCGAGACCACCAACGAAGCTTCGGGCTCGAGGGAAGCGGGGTCGTCGGCCGGATCCTTGAAGCGACGCAGTATCTTGTACAGCGTACTGCGTTCGACCGGGACCCGGCCGAGTTCGCGGATGTAACTGCGGAAATCTTCTGCGGGGGTGTTCTCTCCGTGATCTGCGCCGGACTCGCGACTGATCGACTCCTCCATCAAGGTGCCGCCAAAGTCGTTGGCACCACTGGAGAGGGCCATCTGCCCGAGCTTGATCCCCATCTTCACCCAGGAAACCTGGATGTTGGTAATCCAAGGCCTCAAGAAAAGCCGTGATACGGCCACCATGCGCAGGTCTTCATTCATCGTCGCCCCGGCCCGGGCACCCATGTAGTTGTACAGGGTGTTCTTTTCGTGAATGAAACCGAGGGGCACGAACTCGGTAAAGCCGCCCGTGTCCTTTTGAATGTTGCGCAAGATTCCGAGGTGATTGGCGATGTGCTCGGGGGTTTCGATGTGGCCGTACATCAGGGTCGAGGTCGAGCGCAGGCCCACGGAATGCGCCGTGCGCACGATCTCGATCCAACGCTCAGTCTTGAGCTTGTTGGGCGACAGGATGTTGCGAATGTCGTCGTCGAGAATTTCGGCGGCGGTCCCGGGCATCGTTCCGAGTCCGGCTTCCATCAGCCAGCGCAAATACTCGGCCAGCTCCATACCGCTCTTCTTGTGGGAGTAGTCGATCTCCTCGGGAGAATACGCGTGGATGTGAAGATCGGGATAGACCGCCTTGATGGTCAGGAGAATATTGCGGTAGTGATGGTGATCCTTCTGCGGATGAATGCCGCCCTGGATACACACCTCGGTCGCACCCCGGGCTACGGCGTCGGCACATTTGGCCAGCAACTCTTCATCGCTGCGGTCGTAGGCCTCCGCTTCGTCGGCGTGACGCGCAAAACCGCAGAAGGAACACCCGACGTAGCAAATGTTGGTGAAGTTGATGTTGCGGCAGACCACGTAACTGATGTCGTCGCCAACGTCTTCTTTGCGGGCGAGATCCGCCGCTTGCAGCAGTGCGTGCAATTCCGGCCCTTCTGTTTCGAGCAGGACGACGGCGTCCCGGGTGGAGATCTCGCCCCCGCTGAGGGCATGGTCCAAAATTCGAGCAACGTCGGGGCTCACGGAATTCGAAAGTCGATCCAACATCAGGCAGCCTCCTCGTTTTTTGCGGGCCTGCTCCGGGCAAACCCCTTGGCGTCCATGAATTTGGGCAACGCTTCCCAAACCGCATCATCGAACCAATCACGCCCGGCGCTGATGTAGTTGGGATAAACCGGTAGCCGCTCGCGCAACTGCTGTCCTGCAGCCTCGGTGCGCTCGCGCAGTTGCGACAGTGCGGGCCACGGGGCTTCGGGATTGATGAAGTCGACAGTCACCGGCGAAACGCCGCCCCAGTCGTTCAGTCCCGAGCGCAAGAGCAGTTCGAGCACTTCCGGAGCGAGGTTCGGCGGCGCCTGGATGTTCATCTCACTGCCGAGGATCAAGCGTGCAATGGCCACCCAGCCGGCGACGTTGGCGTCGCTGATGGGCGGGACGTCGCACATCTTGGTATCGGGTTTCGGATGAAACGGCTGCACGATGACTTCTTGAATATGGCCGTACTGTTCGTGAAGCTCGCGAATCGCAAACAGGGTATCGACCCGCTCTTCGTCGGTCTCACCGATCCCCAACAACAAGCCGCTGGTAAATGGGATGCGCAGTTCGCCCGCTTCGGCGTGCATGCGAATCCGACGCGCGGGTTCTTTGTCGGGCGCGTGAAAGTGCGGGCCACCCTTCTCTCGCAGACGCTGACTGGTCGATTCGAGCATCAATCCAAGCGAAGCGTTGTGAGGTCGCAGCACCGCCATTTCTTCCTGGGTCAGAATGCCGGCATTGGTATGAGGCAGCATGCCGCCGTCGAACGCGACCTTGCACGCCTCGGTGAGATATTCGTTGGTGCTGCCCCAACTGCGTTCGGCCAGCCAGTCTCGGTGGTAGCGATAGGCGATTTCGGGCTTGTCGCCGAGACAAAAGAGCGCCTCGATGCAACCGGTCTTGACGCCACCCCGCACGGATTCGGCGACCTCGTCGAGTTCAAAGTTGTGGGCGTCGGGGCTTCCGGGCTGCTTGGCAAAGGTGCAATAGTTGCAGCGATCCCGGCACAGGTTGGTGAGTGGGATGAAGATGTTCTTCGAAACGGTAACGACATCTCCCTTGCCACGCCGCTTGCTCTCGGCGGCGGCTTCGAGAATTTGTTCGAAGACGATGGAGTCGGGGAGACTTGCGGCGAGCCTGCCCGCGGAGACTCGATCGAGGTTCCCCTCGTCGAGAACGCGAGCGAGCAGCGAACGCGCTTCGCTCCGAGACAGGAGACTTTGGGGATCGACAGGGCTCACGCTGAACCTCGAGACTTTCGCCGTGCGGTTTGCGAGTCGGGGGCGTGACCCACCCGGTCCGCTCCCGTGCGCAAGCCGTGATCATACCCCACGGGAGGAGTCTCCCATAGTCTCGAAGGCGCCTACCCGAGCGGCAGATCCGGATCGATCTGCGCAATCCACGCCATCATCCCGCCCTGCACGTTCCAGGTGTTGGTAAAACCATGGGCGCGCAACAACTTGACCGCGTGAGCGCTGCGGCCGCCACTCTTGCAGTGCACCACGATGTGGGCGTCGGGGTCGAGGCTCTCGATCTTCTCGGGCAGGATACCGAGGGGAATCAACTCACCGCCGATCTCGCTTACCTCGTACTCCCCGGGTTCGCGCACATCGATCAACTGGAACGTCGCCCCGTCGTCTTTGAGCTGCTTGAGGTCTTCAACGCTGATATCCCAATCGCATTGCTGAGCCATGAATCTTCCTCGATCGGGGATGCAAGGTTTGCGACCGACTATCGCTCCAGGCGCGCGAGCAGGGTATCGAGATCATCGCTTTTGTTGGCGCACAGTTCCGCCCCCAGTACCCGGCGCGGTTCGTCGCCTTCGACGCGTTCCACCGTTGCGCCGTCGCCGAATACTCTTCCAGCCAGGGCTTCGAATTCGGGCTGAACCGACGCGTAGCCCTCGTCGCTGTTCGGAGCTGCCAGCCTATCCACCAACTGCACCCGCAATCTGGCGGTTGAGAACGACATCCCGGTCGATCCGTCTTCCTGCACCGCCTTGACTGCGAGCAGGCATTTGCGAACCACATCGTCGAACAGGTCGGCGAGGTTTCCTCCTTCGATTCGCTTGGCGAGGGCCATGAGTCCCGCGCGACCGCCGTTCAGATCGATGCTGTAGTCGACGTCGTGGCCGATCAGTACCACACCCGGTCCTTCGGGCACGTGACTGTAATCTGCCACGTCGATCAATAGACCCTCGACCTTCTTCTCCCGGATGAACTCGTGAAACACGCGGATGTATTTGTGCAGATCGACCTCGGCTTCCGGGTCGGCGGCAAACAACTTGACGGAGATACGCTTGGGAATCATCGATCAGGCCTCCGCTGCCCCAGCGAGGATCGATGCGGATTCGATCCTGAGTTCACAAGCATGGGCTGCTTCGATAAAGAGCTGAGACTCTTCGATTCTCCGGGAGGCGATGTCCCGATCGATCGAATCCGGGGCCGTGGCGTGTCGGTCGAGCAGGTACTGCCCAAACTTTCCCTTGGCGAAGCGATCGAAGAAGCGCTCGTTGTCGAAGTAGCGGGTCTTGAACTCGCTCACGACATCGTCCGGAGTTTCGGTGACGTCGATGAATTCGAGCCGCACCAACGCGCGCGCCGCCGAGATCATCGAGCGATACGCCAGGTCTTCGGCTTCTTCGAAGTCTCCCTCTTCGAGGGCGATCTGGGCGTCGAAGCCCTGAGATTCGGCCTTCACGACTTCGATACCGAACAGCGAAACCATTTCTCCTGCGCACTCTCCAATGCCGAGGTCGCCGATGGTAAATTCGCGCACATCACTCCAGTCACTGTAGAACTCGGGGGCCTCCGCGTAGGGTGCGACCTTCATGAAGGGCTTGATGATCTCGCGCATACTTCGCTTGCCAGTGCGTTCGACGAACCCCCTGAAGCTCTCGTCGCCCTCGCGACTCTGGACATAGGCGTCGGTCAGGGCTTCAACCACTTCCGGCACCGCCTTGCTGGGGACCGAGCCCATCGCCATACCGTACTTGCCGGCGTTCTCGCCCCACTGACCACCGAGGATCACCTGGAAGTGTGGCACCGTGCGGCCGTCTACTTTGCGGCTGTTGCCGTAGAAACCGATGTCGGCGAGGTGATGCTGCCCGCAGCTGTTGAAGCAACCCGATATCTTCACCCGCAACGCCTTGACGGCAGCGGGCATGCTGGCGGATTTGGCGGCCAGACGCTGGCGCAGCTCGCTGGCGAGTCCGCGACTCGCGGCAATGCCGAGCTTGCAGGTATCGGTGCCGGGGCAGGAAGTGACGTCGACGATGGTCTCGCCGTCCGCAGCCCCAATGCCCGCCGCGGTGAGGGCTTCGAAGACCGCGACGAGATCGCCGTTCGACACAAAGCGGAGCACCATGTTCTGCTCGACCGTGGTTCGCATGTTGTCGCCGCTCCACTTGCGCGCGATATCGGCGAGACTCCGGGCCTGATCTGCAGTGAGATCACCCAAAGGCAGGTTGAGGGTCACGACCGAGTAGCCATCCTGGCGTTGGGCACGCACGTTGGTGTCGAACCAGGCTGCGAATCCATCGGGGCGATCACCTGGGGCCAGCTCGGCTCCCGGGGCCGTGGGCTCGTTGTCCGTCGGCGCCATGTCGGTAACCAGCGAGGTCCAGCGATCGTCGTGGGGGAGCGTCTTGCGCTCTTCTTCGACCATGCGCTTGAACTCTTCGATCCCGATCTTGGCAACCAGAAACTTGATGCGCGCTCGATTGCGGTTTTTCTTTTCACCGAGACGCGCAAACACCCGGGCGACCGCCTGCATCACGGGGAGCAACTCTTCGACCGGTGTGAACTCCGAAAGCACGGCGGCCTGGTGGGGCACCGCGCCGAGTCCACCGCCGACCACGATCTTGAAGCCCTTCTTGCCGTCGACCACCCGCGCGACGTAACCGCCGTCGTGCATCTGCACCAGACCGCAGGCCTCGTGCTCGCAGCCCGAGAATGCGGGCTTGAACTTGCGGCCAAAGTCCTGGACGTCGGGGTGACCGAGCATGAAGGTCATCAGCGCCTGGGCGTAGGGGGAGATATCGAAGGTTTCGGTCTTGCAGACCCCGGCCAGTGGGCAGCCCGTGACGTTGCGCACGGAGTTCCCGCAAGCTTCGCGGGTCGTAATGTTGACGGCAGCGAGCCTTCGCATCAGGTCCGCGGTGTCTTCGATATGAACGTAGTGGATTTGAAAGTCCTGTCTGGTCGTCACGTGCAGGATCGCGTCCGAGTATTCCTCGGAGCAGTCGGCGAGGACTTCGAGTTGTTCGGCGGAGACGCCACCAAAGGGAATCTTGATCCGGCACATGCCGGGTGCGTCCCAAAGCGTTTCGGGACCCTTGGTCGGCACGTCGGCGAAAGCCAGGGTTTGATCGGCTGTGCCGTCGTGGCGCTTGCCGTTGTCGTAGCGCTGACCGTAGACCCCGCGACGCAGACGCGTTTCTGCGAAAACCTTTTCGCCCAACTTGCCCAGTTTGCGCAGGGCCATCTGGCTGTCGAACTGATCGATCTCCTCGGCCCAGCCCGCATCCATTTTGTCGTGCAGAACTTCTTTCCAGCTCTCGGCACCCATGCTCAGGGCTCCCTATAGGTATCGGTATTGGTATCGGTATTGGTATCGGTATCGCAATTGATTGTCACTGAGTCGCTCGCTGGCAAGGCGCGTTCCGTCGCGATGTTTCGACGGGCATCGTGCCGAGTATTCAAAGCGAGCACCCGGCCGTTCCGCGCAGGATCGCTGCAACAGACCGGCCGATTGTTCCGGTTCCGATCTCCCGAACGACGCAAGGGCACTGTACCCGGGAGCGCCCGTCACCCGCAATTGCCGTGCTCCATTGAACACCTGCTGCTCTCCGATTCGCTCGCGGGCGCGTAGGCGAAAAAACATCGTAGCGGAAACGGTTATATCGTCAAATTCTACGGCGAACTATGTGGTTATTGATTCCTGCGAGCGGACAAAAAGAGATCCGCGTCCGAGTTTTTCGGTGTCGGGGCGCGTGGCCCGGCTCGGCCGCGCTTCTACTTACTTGCCCGATTCCTTCTCATACTCGGCAATCAGTTCTTCGCGCAGCTTGGCTTCGCGCTCGCGCAGACTCCAGAACTTTGGCGTGCGGCGGTCGCCGAAGGCCGCCCCGCCCTCTTTGCCTTCGGGCATGTCGAACCAGTCGGGGTAGAAATTGCTCGACAGGATTCCCATCTCCTGATAGCCGTCCATTTCCTGGTCGAACGCCGCCTTCAGCACCTCGAGGCAACCGGGACTCACGCCCAACAGTTCGGAGCACCACTGGTCGACTTCGTCTGCGAGATTTTCCAGCGGTACCACCTTGTTGACGAGCCCCATCTGTTCGCATTCCAGCGCCGTATAGCGGCGACACATCATCCACATCTCGCGCGCCTTCTTCGCCCCGACGACCTTGGTGAGATACGGAACGAAGAAGCCATCGGCCGGGCTCGAAACCTTGGGACCCGCCTGGCCAAAGATCGCGTTGTCCGCCGCGATCGTGAAGTCGCAGCAGTAGGCCATGTGGTTGTGCCCGCCGATGCAGTAGCCCTGAACCTGGGCGATCACCGGTTTGCGCGAGAGGCGGATCAACCGGTTGTGCGGATAGCGGTTATAGAAGGCTTCGCGCAGCCCCCATTTCTCCCAATCGACGTCGCCACCTGCACCGAAGTGCTTGCCGCTGCCGGCCACGATGATCACGCCGATGGAGGTGTCATGATTGGCGTCGTAGAAGGCGCGAAACATTTCTTCGACCGTGGCCACGGTCATGACGTTCATGGCATCTGGCTTGTTGATTGTGATCCGCGCGATTCCGCCGCCCAGATCGCGGTGAGACTTCTTTTCGAAGAGGATCTCCTCGAAATCGAGGCCTTCGCCCTCAACCGTTTGCCATTTCGTCCAACTCATTTTGCGCTCCTCAACCGCCCGTTGACTCCATCGAACTGTCTCGGCTTCCTCTGGCGCCAGAGTAACGACATCGAGATGTCCGAGCCACAGACTCCCCCCACCGATTCGGGTGAAAACCGTGCGTTTTTTGGAGCTTTCGGGGGACTCGCGATTGCTTGCCGCGTTGCGAATTCGCACCTATACCTAGCCATCTGGCAGTTCTTTCGACTTTCCGGTGCAAACGGCCAACCCGGGCGAAACAGAGGAGCGATGAAACCGGCACCATTTGACTATGTGATCCCCGGCACCCTCGACGAGGCCATAGGCTATCTCGCCGACGAAGATGTCGAGTCTCACGTGCTCGCGGGTGGTCAGAGCCTGATCGCTGCGATGAACATGCGCATGGCCCGGCCGGAACTGTTGGTCGATCTGGGCAAGCTCGACGAACTCGCTTTCATCCGCGAAGAAAACGGCGCACTCCACATCGGCGCGATGACGACCAAACGCACGATCGAGTTTTCCCCCGTTGTCGAGAACACCCAGCCGCTGATGCATGCGGCGACGCTGATGATCGCCCATCCACAAATTCGCAATCGCGGCACCGTAGGCGGCTCGGTCGCACACGCGGATCCCGCCGCGGAATATCCTGCGGTGGCGCTGTTGCTCGATGCCGAGATCACGGCTGTGGGATCGGGTGGGAAGCGCACGATCGCGGCCTCGGACTTCTTCATCACCTACTTCACGACGGCACTTCAAGAAGGCGAAATCCTCACGGAGCTGCGCATCCCGGCGATGTCGCCGAATACGGGCTGGTCCTTCAAGGAATTTGCCCGACGTCACGGCGACTTCGCCATGGCTGGGGTCGGGGTCACGCTGAATCTCGATGCCGGCGGTCACTGCGAAAACACGAAGGTCGTGGGTTTCGCCCTCGGCGCGACGCCGATCCGCTGCCAGGCGGTGGAAGCAGCGGTCAACGGCGAAAGGCCAAACCCGGAACTGTTCGCGGCGGCCTGCGCAAAAATGATGGACGGCGTCGAGGATCCGACTTCTGACGTGCACGCGAGCGTTGAATACCGGCGCGACCTTGCATCGACACTCGCGGAACGCGCCTTCGCCGAAGCGGTCGGGCGCATCGGGGCGGTCGCATGAGCACTACCAAATTGATTCGCGTCACAGTCAACGGCAAAGTCCACGAAGCCAACGTCGAGCCGCGCATGTTGTTGACGGACTTCCTGCGCCATGAACTCCATTTGGGAGGCGTGCACGTCGGTTGCGAACACGGCGTCTGCGGCATCTGCACCATCTTGCTGGACGGTCGGGCCGTGCGTTCGTGCCTGACCCTGGCGGTGCAGGCCGACGGCCACGA
Source organism: Myxococcales bacterium (assembly GCA_022563535.1). NCBI lineage: Bacteria > Pseudomonadati > Myxococcota > Myxococcia > Myxococcales > Myxococcales bacterium. Next base: position 8,223 of record JADFNE010000013.1, on the reverse strand, counting down.
GATCGTCACCATCGAAGGCATCTCCGAAGACTCGGAACTCCACCCCATCCAACAGGCCTTCGTCGAAGAATACGGACTGCAGTGCGGCTTCTGCACCCCCGGCTTCGTGATGGCGATCTTTGAGTTGCTGCGCGACAACCCCAAACCCACAGAAGCACAGATCATGGACGTGATCGGCGGCGTACTCTGCCGTTGCACGGGATACGAAAGCATCCGCCGAGCGGTCACGTCGGCTATCAAGAAACTGCAGGCTGGTAAATCGGCGGTGAGCGCCTGACGAATCGCGCGACGACCGGCACAGCAACCTCGAACACGGAGACCCGAAAGGTTCAACCCGAGATGACGACCACGACATCGACTACGCAGACGAAGCAGACGACGGCGATTCCCAACAAGATCGAAGATCTGCCGACGAGCGAAGTCCGCTTCATTGGGAAGGCCGTACCCCGGGTCGAAGATCCCGCTCTGATCACAGGCGAAGTCGAGTTCATCGACAACGTGAGCCTGCCGGGCATGCTTCACTGCGCCATCCTGCGCAGCCCACTGGCTCACGCAAAGATCGAAAGCATCAATCTCGACGAAGCCCTCGCACTGCCCGGCGTCATCGCCATCGTGACGGGGGACGATGCACTCAAGTGGAGTTCACCGCCGATGACGATGCCTGAGGGCTGGGGCGATCTCCCGCTGGCCGCTCACAAGGTGCGGTTTGTTGGCGAGCCGCTTGCGGCCGTCGCCGCGACCAGCCGCTACATCGCCGAAGACGCGCTCGAGTTGATCGATGTCGACTACGAAGTTCTCGAGGTCGTGTCGGATCCGTTCAAAGCGATCTTGGACGACGATGGCCCGCTGGTTTTCGAAGAACGCGGCAACAACATCATGCTCAAGCGCACCTTCACCTGGGGCGAAGTCGACGCCGCCTTCGCCGAAGCCGACCACATAATCGAGCAGACCTTCCGCTGGAATCGCATGGGCGCGAATCCCACCGAGACCTTTGGCTGCATCACGGAATGGAACCCGCGCAGTCTCGAATTGGTGATCCGCGCAAGCATCCAGGCCCCCAACTTTACGGCTCTGGCGCGGTGCGGGGTGCTCGGACTGCCCTCCAACAAAGTCCGCCTGATCACCTATCCCCACGGCGGGAGCTTCGGCGGCAAGGGACTTCCCCGCGGCATCGACATTACCGCGCTGCTCTCGCGCAAAGCGCGCGGTCGCCCGATCAAGTGGATCGAAGATCGCATCGAGTATTTGATCGGCGGCGCGGGCCAGGCCTGGGATCGCCACTACGAGGCATCCCTGGCCGTCAAAGCCGACGGAACCTTCACCGGTTTTCGCGTAAAGCTCGTCGACGACATCGGTGCCAACGGCGAGGGCTATGGATCGATCAGCGCTGCCAAGGTGCTGACTTGCTTTACGGGCCCTTACACGATTGGCACCGCGGAATACGATCTCACCCTGGCCTGTACCAACAAGGTGCCCGCACATCCGTATCGCGGCATGGGTCCGCCGCCGCAAAACTTCGTGCTCGAGTCCCTGGTCGACATGGCTGCGCGCAAACTCGAAATCGATCCCGCTGAAATTCGGCGCAAGAACTTCATCCAACCCGAACAGTTTCCCTACACGATCCCCAGCGGCAACGAATACGACAGCGGAGACTACGAGGCCGTCCTCGACAAAGTGCTCGAAATGGCGAACTACCAAAAACTGCGCGAAGAACAGACCCAGGCCCGGGAACAGGGACGGCTGGTCGGAATCGGCGTTGGAACCGCGATCGAGCCCGGGGTGATGGACCCGAACGCCTACTCGATCATCGGCATGCCGGGCATCGGGCAACCCGAAGGCGCCACGGTCGCGTTTGATGTGATGGGCAACGTCACCGTGCGAGTGGGCTTCTCTCTCGAGGGCCAGGGGCAATACACGCTGATCACTCAGCTAGTCGCCGACTACTTTGGCCTCGAGATGGCGAACATTTCGGTGCTCTGCCTCGACACCCAGACTGCGCCGCCCCATTTCGGTCCCGGTGGCAGCCGTCTCGGGGTCGCGATTACCGGCGCGGTGTTGGGCGCCTGCGAGCGAATCAAGACAAAAATGATCACGGTGGCGGCGGGGGTGTTTCAATCGCCACCGGAAGCGCTGCAACTCCATGATGGGATCATCGGCATTCCGGGGGTCGAACAGGCCCAGCTGCCGGTGTCGGCCATTGCGGGCATGATGTTGGGACGCAGCGATCTACTGCCCCCCGAAATCGATCCGCGCCCCGAAGCCACTTACGCATGGACGGCCGCGGGGCGAACCGAACCCGACGACCAGGGGCGCGCGAAGAGCTATCTGACGGCGGCGCAGTCCGTGCACATTGTCACCGTCGAAATCGATCGCAGGACCGGGGCGACCGAGATCACGGGCTATTGGGTGGTCGACGATTGCGGCACGCGTCTCAACCCGGCCACCCTCGAGGGCCAACTCCAGGGCAGCATTGCCCAGGGCATCGGAGCCGCACTGCTGGAGGAATACCTCTACGACGACGAGTGCCAGCCTCTGGTGACCAACTACATGAATTATTTGATGCCGACGGCGAGCGATGTACCACTGGCGGTGAAGGGTGAAATCGTGACACCCTCTCCCTTCACACCCCTGGGCGCCAAGGGATGTGGCGAGGGAGCGATTCACACGACTCCGGCGACGATCCTGTGTGCGATCAACGACGCGCTGGCGCCGCTGGGCAAACAGGCCACGGAAGTACCCGCCTCGCCGATGCGAATCTGGAACCTGCTCCGCGAAGCTGGGGATTGAACCCCGTCGGAGCGAAGCGAGGCCAGGGCTCGAAAGGCAGGAGTTAAATCGCCGCGCAGTGCGCGCGGCAGCAGAACAACCAAAGGAGATCACCCCCCGATGACCGAAGAAAACCACTTTGTCGCTCTTTCCGAGTGCCACTTCATGAATCCCGGCACCCTGGCAGAAGTCGCCTACTACCCGGACAACCAGCGCTGGTGGGACAGCGTAGACGGGGTGATGCGCGCCTGGTCGAACCGCGATCTCACGGGCGAATGGCCCCACCCGCTCGCCTCAGAACTCATCAAGTACATGGACGAAGCCGGGGTGGATGTCTGTTTCGCTTTGCGCGAGGGCATGATGGACATCAGCGGCGGCACCGTCGCGTTTTCGACCAACCAGTTCATGATCAACCAGATCGAGCCCTACAAGGATCGCATGTATCTCGAATGCATGGTCGGTCCGATTCTCAAGCGCGGCATCAAGCACGCGATCTGGGAGCTCGAGTACATGGTCAAAGAGTGCAACGCCAAGCTGTGCAAGGTCTACATGCCCGAGGACGACGGCCCCCTCGACGACCCCCGCATGTGGCCCTTCTACGAAAAGGTGCAGGAACTCGACATCACGCTCACGATCCACACCGGCATGTCCTACGTCGTACCCCAGCCGAGCAAGCACACGCACCCCGATACCCTCGATCAAGTGATGATCGACTTCCCCGACCTCAGGGCCATCTGTTACCACATGGCATGGCCCCATACCGAGGAACTGATGGGTCTGTGCGGCAAGCACAAGAACCTCTACATGAGCATGTCGGGGATTGTTGGCTGGTACCAGCGCTCGCCGTACCGCGGCTATCACGCAATCGGATCTGCGCTGCAGTGGGTTGATCCGAGCAAGATCGTGATGGGGCTCGACTTGCCCTTCGACGACACCAAGCGCGTGGTGGATTGGGTTCGAAACCTGCAGATCCCCGAAGAACTGCGCGAGCAGTACGGGTACCTGGAGATCACTTCCGAGATGCGCGCCGGCTTCCTGGGCAAGAACCTGGCACGCCTCGCCAAGATCGACGACAAGAAACGGGTCTGAGCATACCCTTGGAGACATTGTGAAGGATCAGGCCTGCATCATCGGGATCGGCCAGACCGACTATTGTCGCAAGCCCGGTTCGGGCATGACGCAACTGGGTATTCAACTGAAAGCGGCGGCGGCGGCGATCGCCGACGCCGGTCTCAAGGGCAAGGACATCGACGGCATCATGCCCTTTCCGAACCTCGGGCATGCCGAAAGCTTTGCGGCCAACCTCGGTTGTGAAAATCTGCGCTACGCATCGATCATTCATATGGGCGGTGCCGCGCCGGTGGCCTCACTCCAGGCAGCCGCCGCCGCGGTGACGACGGGAATGGCGAACCACGTGTTGATCCCGGCCGGTTGGAACGGCTATTCCGGCGCGCGCGTGAAACAGACGGTCAGTCTGGATACGGCCTCGCTTCCCGGCGGCGAGATTGCGCGAGACTTCTACTTGCCCTTCGGTCTCACCGTGCCTCCACACTGGTACTCATTGATCGCTCGCCGCCACATGCACGAGTTTGGTACTACGGCGGAACAACTCGGCTGCATTGCGCTGGCCATGCGCAAGCACGCCCAACTCAACGAAAACGCCGTGATGTGCGGCAAGCCGATGACCCTCGAGGACTACCTCGCTTCGCCGATGCTCGCGGACCCCTACCGCATCTTCGATTGCTGTATCGAGACGGATGGCGCCGCCGCGGTGGTAGTGACCACGGTCGAGCGGGCGCGCGACCTCGACAAGAAACCCGTCATCATCATGGGGGCCGCCGCCGGCCAACCCTATCCCGCCGACGAGATCACCAACCGCGCAGACATTTTCAAGACCGGACTTACGATTGCAGCCCCCGAAGCCTTTGGAGCGGCCGGGGTCACGCCAGCGGATGCAGACTTCGCAATGATCTACGACTGCTTTACCTTCGAAGTGCTGCAACAGATCGAAGAAGCGGGGTTCTGCAAACGCGGCGAGGGAGGAGCCTTCGTCGAGGGGGGCCGGATCGAACTCGGCGGTGAACTCCCGATCAACACCCACGGTGGCTTGCTCTCCGAAGCCCACGTACTCGGGATGAATCACATCGTCGAAGCAACCCTGCAATTGAGGGGAGACGCTGGCGAGCGCCAGATCGCGGGCGCTGAAATCGGCGTCGTCACGGGCTGGGGTGATTTTGGCGACGGCAGCATCGCGATTCTGGGCAACTAGCGATTCCAGGATCAAATTCATGAGAGAGACTCACACATGAGCGAGCGCGATTACAACCTGCCACTTCCCGAACTCGGCGGACTCCACAAGGAGTTCTACGACCACTGCAAGAATCACGCGCTGCACTTTCAGCGCTGCGACGACTGCGAGCGTTATCGGCATGTCCCGCGAGAGATGTGCGCCGGGTGTGGTTCCTGGAACTGGTCGTGGATCCCCTCGAGCGGCCGCGGTCGCATCTTCACCTGGACCGTCGTCGAACGACCTCTGCACCCGGCCTTTGCCACGGCGTGCCCCTACGCGCCCGTGGTAATCGAGATGGAGGAAGGCGTGCGGCTGCTGAGTGTGGTCAGCGACGTCGCGCCCGCGGATCTCGAGATCGACATGCAGGTCGGGGTCTACTACGACGACGTCACCGACGATGTGACGCTGCCCAAATTCAAACGGGTCTGATTCTCGAGAACAGACAAACCCTCAGGGAGCATCAACGTGGCCTATCCGCCCACCGTCAAGTTTGAACAGAAGGACCACATCGGCGTGGTCACCATCAACCGTCCCGAGCAGATGAACTCCCTCGACATGGAGATGCTGACGGGCATCGAAGAAGCGATGATGGAAGTGCAGAACGACGACGATCTCTGGATCGGTGTGCTCACGGCCTCCGGAGACAAAGCGTTTTCTTCTGGCCTCGATCTCAAGGTTGCGGCCCCACTGCTCACCAGTGGCGACCCGATGGGGTTCCCAGACATTACCAAGCGCCAGTTTTCGGATGTCTACAAGCCGATCATCTGCGCCGTGAACGGCTTCTGCATCGCCGGAGGATTGGAGATGCTCCTGGGCACCGACATTCGCATCGCCGCCGAACACGCGACCTTCGGTCTGGGCGAAGTCAAAATGGGCCTGATACCCCTCGGCGGCACCCATATCCGCATGCCGCGGCAAATCAGCTGGGCGATGTCGATGGAACTCTTGCTCACAGGCAAGAACATCGACGCCAAACGGGCCTATGAGATTGGACTCATCAACGAAGTGGTGCCCCTCGAAGATTTGATGCCCAGCGCGATGAAGCTCGCCGAGAGGATGTGCCGCAACGGCCCCCTGGCCATGCGCACAGCGAAAGAGATCGCGGTACGCGCGCTCGATCTCGAGCCCGGATTCGTACTCGAGAAATCTCTGGGGCAACGGGTGCTCAACTCGGCCGATGCGAAAGAGGGACCGCTGGCATTTAGCGAGAAACGGCGCCCCGTATACACGGGGAAGTAGTCCGAGAGCAAGTCGAAGATCAAGCGCTCCGAATTATCATCAGGCGGATTTCCGTCATGTCTTCGATCGCAAACCGCAACCCTTCGCGCCCCAGACCACTGTCCTTCACTCCGCCGTAGGGCATATGATCTACGCGCCAACTCGGAACGTCGCCGATCACGACACCCCCCACCTCGAGGGTGTCCCAGGCCTTTTGGGCCTTGTAGAGATCCCGGGTAAAGATCCCCGCCTGCAGACCAAAGTCGCTGTCGTTCACTTCGTCGAGTGCTTTGTCAAAGTCTGAGAACTTGCGCAGCAGCGCCACTGGACCAAACGCCTCCTTGCACGCTACGTCGGCATCGAGCGGAACATCCTCGAGCAGCGTCGCCTGAAGCATGACGCCCTCGCGATGTCCGCCGGTCAACACCTTGGCCCCGGCCTCGACTGCGGATTGGATCCAACCGTGCAACCGCATCGCTTCCTTTTCCGAAATCATCGGCCCAATGAAGGTGTCTTCCTTCTTGGGGTCTCCCATGATCAGGCTCGCGACCTTCTTGGTGAGCTTGTCCCGCAAGGCGTCGTAGATGGCCTCGTGCACGAGGATGCGCTGCACACTGATGCAGCTCTGACCACTTTGGTAGTAGCCGCCAAACGCGATGCGCTCGACGGCATCTTCGAGGTCAGCGTCTGCGTCCACGATGACCGCCGCGTTGCCCCCGAGTTCGAGCACGACCTTCTTCTTGCCCGACTTGGCCTTGAGCGCCCAGCCAACTCCCGGGGAACCGGTAAAGGAGAGCAGCTTCAGCCGATCGTCAGTGGTGAACAGGTCCGATCCCTCGCGCGTGGCCGGCAGAATTGAAAACGCGCCCTTCGGCAGTTTTGTCTCGGCCAAGACTTCGCCAATGATGATCGCCCCCAGAGGCGTGCGCGAGGCGGGCTTCATCACGAACGGACAGCCTACCGCGAGCGCCGGAGCGATCTTGTGCGCGGCCAGGTTCAGCGGAAAATTGAAGGGCGAGATGAATGAACACGGCCCAATCGGCACGCGCTTCCAGATGCCCCGATAGCCCTTGGCGCGCGGCGAGATATCCAGCGGCTGGACTTCGCCCAAGATGCGGACCGATTCCTCCGCGGCGATGCGGAAAGTGTCGATCAGGCGGTCGACCTCGTCACGCGAATCCCGGATCGGCTTACCGGCCTCGATGCACAAAGCGTAGGCCAGTTCCTCGAAGCGCTGCTTGAAGCGCACAACGCAGTGGGCAAGGACGTCCTGCCTTTCATATGCGGCCATGCGTGCCATGGGTTCCGTGGCTTCGACCGTGGTCGTGCAGTTCAACGGCCAAACCGGTCCACAGAGCATGGATCTCGACCTCGGGACGGACGGCCAGTTCGACGGCCTGACGCACCCAGCCGCGCGATCTCCGCACGGCATAAACGTACACGCTTGCGCCCGCGAGCGCCCGCCGGGCCAGCGCGACGACACATTGAAACGCCGCACCCCGGCCCTCCTCGGGAACCTCCTTCAACTGAGACAGAAGCTCCCGGCATTTTTCGACTGAGGTCGCGCATTCTCCCGCGAACCTGGCCGAGAAGATTCCCGGTTTCCCACCCAACGCTTCGACCTCGAGCCCGGAATCGTCCGCCTCCTCGTGGTCAACTCCGACAGGCGAGGGCGCCCCTACGAGTCCACGCAGTTTCTGAAGGCCGGTGAGGATCGCGAGCTCGACGTCGTCCTGCCCGGGGGCGGGATGATCGAGGTTCAGGTCCTGAACTTCATCTACGAGAAAGAGCGGGAGCGTCCCTCGGTCACCCTGCTCGCCCTGTCGACTCCGACCGCGGACCTGGGCGCCCGGGGCCGCGCGCGCTCCCGTCCGACCACATGGGTGCTCGGGCCGCGGCTGCCCATTCCCGACGACGGTCGCGTGACCTTCTCGGACGCGAAACCCGAC